>DATLSW010000210.1:0-6158 GCA_035533955.1 Ktedonobacteraceae bacterium
CAGCGCGCCGTTGTAGCCGCTGTACATGGCCTGGAGCAGTTCCAGCGCCTCGTCGCCGCGGCACTCGCCCAACACCACGCGCTCGCAGCCGCCGCGCAGCGCGTGCCTGAGCAGATCGCGCATCGTCACGCCGCCGGGGCCGTCCGCGCCCGTCAGTTGCGAGACCAGCGAGACGACGTGCTTCTGGCCCAATTGTAGTTCCGCCGCCTCTTCTATAGTCGCGATGCGCTCGCCCGCCGGCATGGCCTCGCACAGCGCGTTGAGCAGCGTCGTGCGACCGGAGGCCACATCGCCGCAGACAACGATGTTGCGTCGCGCCTGCACGCACGCGCGCAGGTAATCGGCCATCTGCTCCGAAAGCGCGCCTATTGCCGCCAGGTCCGCCAGCGACATCGGCTTGCGCGACGGCTTGCGCATCGTGATCACCGGCCCGTTGACCGCGCTGGGCGGCAGCGCCACGTTCAGCAGCGTGCCGTCCGGCAGGCGCGCATCGATCAGCGGCCAGCCGGGCGCGAGCCGCCGCCCGGCGCGCCTCAGCATATTCTCGATAACGCGCTGCATATGCCGGTCGTCCTCAAAGCAGCATTCCACGTCCTCTATCTGCCCATCGCGCTCGACATAAGCGAAGCGCGGCCCAATCACGGTGATCTCGTAGACGCGCTCATCCTTCATCAACGTCTCCAATGGCCCATAGCCGAGCGTCTCGTTGACCACGCTGTGCAGCAGAAGTTCAGCCTCGCTCAGATCGCGTACCTGGCTGGCGTGTTTCGGTTCGGCTTTCAAGAGATCGATGGCGCGTTTGCGCACCAGTTCCACCAGCAGCAGATCAGGCGTCGAGGCGATATCCGGGCGCTGGTACAACTCGTGCCAGATGCGCTCGCTGAGCTTCAGCACGAGCGGCCACAAAGGATGCTTGACTCCGATATATTCGCCAGACGGGTCGCGCGTAGGGGCCGATTGATCGCGTCCGCCGCCTTCTGATTGATCGCGCGCGCCCTCTGCCGCCGTCGGTTGCTTCGCCAGCGCGGGCCGCGCCGTCTGCTGGCTATTCCTCTCTTTCTGTTCAATTGGTCGCGGCGGCCGCCCCAATTTCGGCAAACGCACTGTAGCGTCATCATCGGGGACGCTCGTCGCGGCGAGTTGCGGGCGCGATAAATCGGCGGGGGGGCGCGAGATTACCTCTCCCCCGGAGAGGCTGTCGGCCCCTACGCGCCCGCCGTCATTCAGCCAGGAGGCGTCATCATTATCCTGCTCTGCATCAGGCGCTCGCGTCCTGGGCAGTTCCGGCATCTCTGGCAACGCCTCCTCTAATTGTTCACTCCTATTATGAAACGCCACGCGATTCTGCAATATCATGAGTTCTTCTCCCCATTAAGCACCATTGAACACGTTACCGGTAAATCTCTCACCTTCAGTATAGCAATGACGCAATGGGGGAAAATACGAGGTTTTTGAGGGTAGGGGCGACCCTGGCGGTCGCCCTGGGAAAGGCGGTCGCCCTGGAAAGGCGGTCGCCCTGGAAAGGCGGTCGCTCTGGGAAAGACGGTCGCCCTGATTATGACAACAAGCAGGGCAGCAGGCAGGTAAAGACGCTGCCCTGACCTGGAACGCTCTCCACGCTGACCTGCCCCTCGTGCAGTTCCACAATCATTTTGACAATCGCCAGGCCCAACCCCTGTCCGCTCGCGTGCATCGAGCCGGACTGCGGCGCTTGATAGAAGCGATCGAAGATATGTTCGATGTGTTCTGGGGCAATGCCATAGCCGGTATCGCGCACCTGCAACTTGAGCCAGCGTCTTACTTCTTCATCCTGAGATGGCGGCACGGCGTTGTCGCTATCCGGAGGCGGTATGATAGCTGCCGCTGTCGTCACCTGCCCGCCGGGAGGCGTAAAGCGCAGTGCGTTGCTGATAAGATTGCGTAATACCTGTTGCAGGCGCACCTGGTCAGCGTAGAGAGGCGGGAAATCGTGTGGAATGTCCACCGCCACGCTAACCTTGTTATCGATTGCCATCAGTTCCAGTTCTTCAATCGCGTTGGCGACCATCTCTTGCAGGCTCGTCACTTCTCGATTCAGGCGCACCTGGCCGGAGTCAGCGCGCGAAATGAGCAACAAATCTTCCACCAGCGCGTAAAGGTATTCGCTGCTGGCGCGCGCGCGCTGCACGAACTCGTGCTGCTGCTCGTTAAGCGGACCCCCGATGCCTGTCAAAGTCAGGTCAAGATAGCCGTTGATGGCGTTGAGAGGCGAGCGCAATTCGTGCGTGATCATCGAGAGAAAATTGGCTTTCAGGCGCGTCGCGTCGCGAATAGCCGTCACGTCGCGCGCCATAACCAGGCACAGCGGCCGCTTCATGGCAACCAGCGGCGTGATGCTCAAGCCGATACAGCGCGACGCGCCATTGATCGTGAGATCAACCTCGCTATAAGGCAGTGGCTGCTCAAGCTGGAGCGCCTTCTGGATTATGCAGAGGTCGTGGCACATCGCCTGTTCATCGTCTTCAGCGTGTTCGCAGCCGAATAGTTCCAGGCATTCGACGCCCACCACCTCTTCCGCTTCCAGGCCAAAGATGCGCCCAAAGGCCGGGTTGGCTTCAATGAAGCAGCCATTCACTCCGGCCAGCGCGATGCCGTCTGAACTGGCCGTGACGATGGCGCTGAGCTGCTCCTGCTCGGTACTCACGCGTTGGAAGAGTTCGACATTTTCAAGAGCCGCGGCGGCCATATTGCTAAGGTTGCGCAGCAGTCGCAGTTCCTCGCTGGTAAAGGATTCTGGCCGCTGCAAGGCTATCACGCCGTAGAGGATATTTTTCGAGACCAGCGGAGCGGCCATCTGCGCCGCGCCTGTCGGCTCTTCACTCTGGCCGCTCTCTGGCGCTTTGCCGGCTGCACGCAGCATAGGATGGCGATGCGCGGCGGCCCACGCTGCCACTGACTCTTCGCTGCGCAAGCTGATACGCTCGCTTTGCATCTGCTCGGTCGCGACGGCCAGCTCGCATCCTTCTTCCTTGCAATCCACAGCAGCGGCGCTGGCGTTTAACTCCGCCACCGGAATTAGCTCCTGCGCCGCGTCATCATACTGATAGATCGCGCTCAGCGCGCAGGGAACGAGATGGCGCAGATCCGTCAGAATGGCGCGATAGAGGGATGGAGCATCCAGGCGCGTGGTGATGCCTTGCGCGAGGTCAAGCAGCATCTCTAATTGATTGGCCTGGCGCCGCGCCAGTTCCGCGTTCTGCGCGTTCGTGATCGCCAGCGCCGCCTGCTCCGCGCAGATCGCCAGCATCTGCAACTGGCGCTCGCTAAAAGCATTGGCTTCGGGGCTGCTGGCGGTCAGCGTGCCAATCACCCGTTCCTCATCGACCAGCGGCGCGCACATCATCGAGCCGACCGGCAACCGTCCCAGCCGCTTGAAGCGCGCATCACTGCCCACATCGTTGATCAGCAGCGGGCTGCGATGCTCAGCGACCCAACCGGCCACGCCCTCGTTGAGTTGAAAGCGCGAATGGCGCGGCGGTTGCCCATGTTTCTGCAAAGCGGCTCGCGTGACGAGGACGGAACCGGTGATATCGGCCAGCGCCAGGGAACAGTTCTGCACTTCCAGCAGCGCGCCAGCGTTTTGCACGATCTTCTGGAGCATGCCGCTCAATGCCTGTCCTTCACTGCTGGACGAAGCCGAGAGCAACTGGTGGTTAGCGAGAGAAGAATGAGATACAGTCATTGCAATCCTTTACTTTTAGCCGGGATGAGATCTATATATACATTCTAATCGGAAGTATACACCGGTCGCCGTAGGGGCGCAATTTGTTGCGCTCTGGATGGGAGATATGGTTGGATTATTGCCGGGGCATGGGCAGCGTCGGCACGTTCCAGATGGGGCCGCTCTCGACGGGCGCAATGGGCAGGGAAAAGATGAAGCGCGCGCCGCCGTTGGGAACGTTCTCCGCCCAGATAGTGCCATTGTGGGCCTCGATGATCGCCTGCACAATGGCGAGGCCGAGGCCGCTGCCGCCCGTCGTCGTCTGGCGGGCCGAGTCGGCGCGGAAGAAGCGCTCGAAGACCAGCGGCAGCGCGCCCGTAGGAATGCCCTCGCCGCTGTCGGTGACGGCGACGAGTACCCGGTCGCCATGCTGTATGGCCTCGATGCTCACGTTTCCGCCCGGCGGCGTGTGGCGCAGGGCGTTATCGCACAGGTTGGAGAAAACGCGCGTCAGCATATCAGGATCGACGAAGACCGCCGGCAGGTTGAAAGGGATAGCGTTGCGCGGTTCGACGTCCACTCGCTCGAACTCGGTCGCCAGCACGGCCAGCTCCTCGTCAACCAGCGCGGCCAACCGCACCGGCTTGCGCTGTGGCTGGATGGCCCTGGCCTCGACTTTCGCCATCATATGCAGGTCTTTGACCAGTCGGCGCAGGCGCAGCGTTTCGCGCACAATCACGCGCCCTGTCGCCTCGTAATCCTCGTAGCTTTTATTCACGCCGTCAACCAGCGAATCGCCGAGGCCCGCGATAGCCGTTAGCGGCGTCGCCAGGTCATGCGTGATATTCATAATCAACTCGCGCCGCCATTGCTCCTGGCGTTGTAGTTCCTGTACATCGTTGGCGAGTTTTGCCGCCATCTCGTTAAAAGTATGGGAAAGCTCGCCCAGTTCATCATGTGTGGTGGAATTGACCTGTACCGCGTAATTGCCTGACCCCAGCACGCGCGCCGCTTTGGTCAGGTTGGCGAGCGGGCGCGTGATCGTGCGCGAGAAGAGAATAGCCGCCAGCGCTGAGATGGTGGCAACGATTATCGCGGCGACCAGAACGGTAATGCCGACGGCTGATATAAAGGGCGGCACGCTGTTCTCTGCCGCTGACAGCGGCGTTAAGACCAGCACGCCGACGACAGGGCTGCTGCTCTGAGCGTTGAAAAAAATGGGATAGACGACGTAAGGGCGCTGTAGCGAGACCGGGCTGCTCCCGCCAAGCTCGCCGCGCGAAACCACGCCGCGCTCTCCGCTGGCAACGGCACTGCGCAATCCCGCGAGGGTGCTGCTGCGCAGTCCGGGATCGGCCAGGGCGATGGCGAATGCGGTGAAGGTGGACTGCGTCGTCGCCGAACCCACGCGCGGATAGGCCACCTGGCCGCGGCGATTGAGAATGACGAATAAATACTGCTCGCCCTGGTAATTTTGCTCCAGGTAATTGGGGAAAATGGCAGCCGTTGCCTTGTTCAGGTTATAACCTTGCGCGAATCCCACGCCCACCCGCTGCGCGGTGCTGGCGGCAAAGCTATTGATCCGGTCGCTTTCATCTACGTTGTAATAATAGACGATTGCCAGGATGACCGACAGCGCCAGCAGAGCCGTCGCCAGCAGCGACACCAGGATGGAGCCCAGTGCCAATCGCCAGCGAATACTGTGTCGCCAGCGTGTTCGTGCTGTTGTATCTTTTATCGCCATGATCTTGTCGCCGTAATGCTATAATCATCTCCGGGGTGCAGCGGCGCGCCCCCAGCTTTGATATCAGGCCGTGGTTGAACGCGCCTTGATCTCGAACCGGTATCCTACGCGCCAGACAGTCGTAATATAGCGTTGCTCCGTATTCGCCTCTAATTTCTTGCGCAGGGCGCTGATATGCACATCGATGGTATGCCCGTCGCCCAGGTAGTCATAGCCCCACACCTTATTCATCAGCACCTCGCGCGTAAAGACGCGCCCCGGCGCCTTCGCCATTAAAGCCAGCAGATCGAACTCGGTCGGCGTCAATGGTATCTCCACACCGTTGATCTCGACGCGCCGCGCCGCGCTATCGACGGTCAGGCCGGGAAAACGCAGCACCGCGCTCTCTTCCTGCGCCGCGGCGGCATCGCGCGCGGTATTGCTCTCGGCGCTGCCGGTTCTACGCAGAATGGCGCGCACGCGGCTCACCAGTTCGCGCGGGCTAAACGGTTTCACCAGGTAATCATCCGCGCCTATGTCTAAGCCCTGAATGCGATCATCCTCGCTGCTGCGCGCCGTCAGCATGAGGATGGGCGTCTTCGACCAGGCGCGGATGCGGCGGCAAATCTCAAAGCCGTCGATGGTCGGCAACATGATATCCAGTATCACCAGGTCGGGATGTTCGCGCGCGTGCAGTTCCAGACCGTCCGCGCCATCCTTCGCCACACTCACGCT
>DATLSW010000211.1:0-5265 GCA_035533955.1 Ktedonobacteraceae bacterium
AGTGACAAATGCCTGTTCCGAAGCGTAGGCAGTTCCCCTCTTATACCGATGGATACTCCAGCCAACAGCCGCCCAGCAAAGATTCGCGTCGGACTGCCGTATCCCTGGCACTCGAAACGCTCGCTCGCCAGGCGTTCGCCCGCGGGGTGTCCGGACCATTTGTATAATCTGCCCCGACTGCGCCCGATCCGTTTGTGCGCCGCTCTTTTCCTGCCTGGACAAATGCTCCTCGTCATCCTGCTCCTGCACTCTTTCAGAAACCTGAGCTGCCTTTCCCCCCATGACATCCGCTTCACTTTCCAGATTCTCTTCATCATTTATCCACATCCCCCTGTCCTGTACTGTCGGTTTCACCCGCCCCTGCTTCTGCTGCACCACATGCCATGCTTCATGCGGTAAGTGCTTTTCCTGACCTGGCCCCACATGGATATCTGTGCCTCGCGTGTGCGCTAGCGCCTGTAAAGCGGCAGGTCTGGAGGAGTTGTAGTGAACCCGCACATCATCCATAGACAGGCCGGAGAGACCTTTAATTCTGGCTTTCAAACCAGCAGGCAAATCCGCGGGATTTTCTCTCCCAGGAGAGGCGATAGAGACGCGGGCTAGCGAGTGTCCAGAACGAGCCGCGCGCTCAAGCTGTGTTGGGAGATTGTTGGGTTCTGCCTCACGCGCTGAAGCTATCGAATCCGACCGCGCTGGCTGGAGCGCGCGGATAGAATATGAAGCTGACGCGGGTCGTTTTGTCTGCATAAAATCCTTCATGGCAGTTCCTTCCTCGTTGTTAACATGCTATAACTTGTTCAATATAAGGAATAACCTACCATTTGATCATCCACTTCTCTATCCAAATAGATAGATTAATCCTGGAACTAATCCCTGTTCCCATGTTGCCCAATTATGGCCGCCAGGTAATTCCTGGTAGCTGTGCGTGTATCCTTTATCAGCAAGCATGGCTGAAAAGCGACGGTTAGGCGCGAGCAACCATTCGATTAGCCCTGTTTGCAGAAAAAACCGTAATGAGCGGTGAGCAGAGTTGGCAAATTGTTTTGTGAGCCATTCTTGATCATGATAATAATTGCCGCCCTGCGGATCGGCAGTGAAACAGCCTGATTGGCTCGCCACTTTGGTGAAGACATGCGGATTTCTCCACGCTAACCACGCAGAAACCATACCGCCAAGTGATGCTCCCCATAGCCCTTGTTCTGTTGTTTTCCCATAGCCCCGATTTACCATCGGCATAATTTCCTCAAGTAAGAAAGCCTCATAGCGTTCATTAAACCAATATTCTTGCTTACGATCCTCTGGCACGATCATGACCAGACGCACCGGTTGAATTACTTCTTGCTCAATAAGAGCCTCGACAACTTCGTGAAAATGCAACTGAGCGTAAAATGCTTCTCCGTCATGGACATATACCGTTGCGATCGGAGACAGCAAAGGCTCATAAACATAATACATGCGCTGATCTCTGAGGCTATATGAGTCAACGATGTGTTTATCAAGCCTACCCCGAAAGACGTCGGAACGTGGTGGTGAAGCAAATTGATTGTGCGCAAGCGTAAAACAGCGAAGATAATCATACCAGGGATTAACAGGCTTGTGAGGATTAGCAGGGTCGGCAATGGGCTGTCCATCAGTGTCAAGGAAGGCGTATTCGACATACGCCTCTGGAGGAAATTCAAGAGTTAATGGTTCAGTAATGGGCAAAGGCTTTTCGTCCCAATCAGTAAAGTCGCCCATCAGATATGTCGCGCCTGTGGGGGGAATGAAAGTGACAGAGCGGGCGTGAATTTGAATCATTATTGGAAAACCTCTATTTCAGCTAAGAGGCGTTTCGCCTCATCTAATGCTAATTTATAACAGAAAGGTGAAACATCACATAATGCGTCCTGGAAAGCCGCTTGAGCGTGACTCATTGCTTCCTGGCAACTTCCATCAGCTAGTGCTATATGGGCGAGGAAATTATGAACGTCAGCTCTCAACACCCGAAAGTCAGCGCGATTGGTGATAACTAATGCTTCCTCAGCGCATTGTTTGGCCTTGCGGCTATCTCCTTTGGCAAAGTGTAATCGCGCCCAGGCTAACAAAAGATCGGCCTCATAGTCAACCATCTGAATACGCTGGCAGTGATCAAGGGCATCTTGAAGATGTTGCTCCGCTTGTTGAAGATTCCCGGCAGTATGTTCACTATCCTCAGTTGCCAGGCATATATAGCCCCATCCAAGTAGCCAATTTGCTCTGATGATATCTCTTTCTGCCTGGTTCATCTTTGCAATTTTATATGCGCAATTAGCTGCTTTTAATCCTTCCCTGGTATCTTTCGCCAGAAGGGCGCAGAGAGCGCGATAGGCCCATACGGCACTCTCCGGCACTACTGAATCTGCCTGTTTGAACAAGGAAAGAGCAAGATCTAAATTCCGTGATGCTTCTAAAAATTGGCCCTGATATGCTCGAAGTAAGGCCAAATATTGATATGCTTTTGCTTCATTAAATCCATCATGGATATCATGGCACAAGGCTATGCACTCCTGCAAGCTTTGTTCAGACGAGGAAAGCTTTCCGAGAACCTGCTGTTGCACCGCAAGATTCCACAATGCAGTTACAAGATTCTGTTTATTGCCATGCTCTTGATCAACATGAATAGATGCTTTGAGCAATTGCACAGCACGATATGGATAGCCCAAAGCGCTGTAGACATTACTTGCCTGGGGAAAAGCTCGTTTCACGGATTGAGCTGTCCGTATTGCCCATGCACGTTGCATCTCTTTGTCCATCGCATCATGAATCACTGCCTGCACCAGCCGATGCATGGTCAGCGTGCGCGTCTCGATGTTGCGCCGGATGAGTGAGAAGCGCAGCAAGATCGCCAGCGCCTCATTCATCCGCAAAGGATCAAGCGGAGCATCTTCTGTTCCCTCTGCTAAAACTTCTTCGGGGATAGTATCGGGATCAAGAAAAGCGCACAGGCGCAAGAGATCGGCTGCCAGGGGATTCATCTGCTCGACCTGTTGAAACGAGAGCGCCCACGTCGTCGTCACCGGCTCAGGATGATCCGTTGTGAGACCGCCGCGCCGCGCCAGTAGAGCGGTTCGTTGCTGGCGGTAGAGCCGGAGATAGTCAGCAGGATGGCATGAAGACTCTTCCATATATGCTCCGGCCTGGTCGAGCGCCAGGGGCAATCCTCCCAAATCGTGTACGATCTCCAATCCGACTTCACGATACGCCGCGGGAATCCCCGCAAATAACGTTTGCGCTCCGATCAGTCCCGCCCGTCGCAATAGAAAGAGCGTTCCCTCTTCTGGCGGCATTGTCTCGATTTCGACACGCTGCACTAATCCGCCCATCGCTTGCGCTCGCGTCGTCAACAGAATATGTCCCCGGCAGCCTGGAGCAAGAAACTCTTTGACGATGGACAAATCGTCCGCGTTATCGACGATCAGCAGCCAACCTGTCTCCTCTTGCAGCCAACGTTTAACCGCGTTGATCGTGACCATCTGATCTGGCGCGTCACGTTCCGGTAGCTTGAGCAGGGAGGCCAGCGCGACGAAGTTCGCCAGCAGGTTCTCACGACTGTCGGCTTTCACCCACAACACGGCCCGGTAAGCGTCGCGGTAGCGATAGGCATATTCGATCACGGTCTGCGTCTTGCCGATGCCGCCTAAGCCGCAAACAGCCTGTGCCTGCGTCAGCGCGACCACGCTGGCGTTGCTGAGTTGTTGATGAAGATGGGTCAGCAAAACCTCGCGCCCGGTGAAATAAGGGTTGCGCTCGTGCGGAACATTCCAAAGAGTTTCATACAGTCGTTCATGAAAACTGGCATTAAGCAGGGCATCAGTTTCTTCTTCATCCAGGTTCAGCGTCTCAGCGAGAGTCAGCACGACCGGGCGCGTCTTGGGCAGATCGTTGCCACATTCCCAATTGCTAATCGTGTTGCGATGAAAATGCAGCGCCTCGGCCAGATATTGCTGGCTAAGTCCCGCACGTACACGAAATTGTTTAAGTACCTCGCCAAACGTATAAGCCCGCGAAACGCTCATCAAATCCGCCCCTTATTCAGAGAGAATGTAGCATTAGCACCATGCACACCGCAACTGTGCAACTGCTACTCTATTATAGTGCATGAAAGACTTGTCTGGCAATTGAGAAGATAAATGGAGACAAAGGAGCATATGGCATGACAGTAGCATCTGTGATCCCTTTTATCCTGATCATCGACGACTCGATCACGGTGCGCAAAATCCTGGAGGTGACAGTGAAACGCGAGGGCTACGCGGCGCTGAGTTTTCCCGATGGCTTCGCGGCCCTGCACTGGCTGGCCTCACCGGAGGGGCGCGTACCCGCGCTCATCTTTCTCGACCTGACCATGCCGCGCATGGATGGTTTCACCACGCTGCGCCATCTCAAGTGCAAAGCGGCGCTGGCGGCCGTGCCGGTGATCGTCCTCACCAACCGCGAGGGGACGCTTAACCGCCTCAAAGCGCGGCTGGCCGGGGCCAGCGAGTATCGGAGCAAGCCATTCAAGCAGGAAGAGATAACCGCCATCCTGCGCCAGTATCTTACCGTTCAGCAAGAGGAGGAGGAAGAGCATGGACTACGATCGTTTCCCTGACATGGACGAGTGCAAAAGCGAAGTGGCGCGGCTGCGCTACCAGATCGAACAGGAATACCGCGCCGCCGAACTGGCAATGAATGGGCTGGCGCTGGGGATGACCCGCCACGACTTCATTAACGCAAAGATGGATCGCGTGGGCGAATGCCGGCAACAACTGGCGCAGATCGTCGGCGAGCAGGAAGCCACCCGCATCTGCGTGGAAGTTACCGACGGCACGAACACAGGGGCGCAAATTCCCAACGCTACTCCAAAGATAGGAGAACATTCATGAATAGCGCCACGCGCAACATATCCTTACGTCTGTACCTGGATCAGTATGAACTGTCAGAACACGAGGTGGCGCGTCTCGCCAACGTGCCGCGTGTGACCATGTGGCGGGCCGTGCGCGGGTGGCCTGTTACCAGCGCCCATGCCGCCGCCATTCGCAAGGCGATCTGGCAACTCAGCGGCGAGGTCTATGACGGCTCCATCGCGACCGGCAACGAAACGGTCATCGACCTGCAAACCTATCGCGAGCAGAGCAGCGGCGGCGGGCAATGAAAAAGAGGCATTGCCATGTCATTCTGAGCGCAGCGAAGAATCTCACATAAGCCAGATCGATCACTTGCACGCATCTGTCTCAGACAACTTCCCGCACATCGATCTTGCCCGTCACC
>DATLSW010000212.1:0-11881 GCA_035533955.1 Ktedonobacteraceae bacterium
CATCAGAAGGATACTCCTTTCATACAAGTTTTGTCTGATGAAAGCAGTATCCTTCATTTTTCGTCTCCTGACAACTCGATGACTCATCTCGATCCTTTTCTACTTATGATTTACTTGGAGTCAGTGGGGCTTGCCCCGCCCGCGTTGGTTGGATGCCACGTCTGCGGGCGGGCAAGCCCACGCCCCTACGGACCTCGACCAATTTCCCCCCGAAGGATGGAGACCCGGTTTGCGCCCGGTCGTGCGCTCCCGCTCCGCGCGCTGCGCCAGTTTGGTCTCATACTCCACCTGCTGCGCTTGCAGCACCGCTTTGGCCTCCGCCAGCCGTGCCAGGCGGTACTCTCGCCGCGCCATCTCTGCGTCTCCAACTCCAGCAGCCGCCTGTAACCGATCATGTGGTGCTTGGAGGCATCGGCATGGACCTTGGTCCCGTCCAGACTGATCGTTCCCAGTTTCAGCATACCAGCCTCCTGCGCCAGCAGGAGGACCTGCACGAAGAGGTCCTTCAGTTCGGGCAGGAAGGTGTGCCGAAACGTCGCCAGGGTATCATGGTCGGGATGCTGATTGCCATCTATGAAGCGGAAGGGTACCGCCTCATAGATGGCTCCTCGATCTTGCGCGAACTGAACATACCCGTCGCATTTCACCGTCTTAAATGTTCCCTTCATGCTCATGCGTATACCACGACGCAAACCGGCCCACGACATCGTTTGCACATACGGTTAGGAACGGTTGTAACAAAATCCTTGCCCGAGTAAGGAGATTTCGGTATACTATGAGCAGAGAGAGTTTCTTTTCTTCGTCGGAACGCACTGCCCCTGGGGTGGAAGCGACCAGGCCTCGACCATGAGTCAGTCGAGCGGCCCGTATTCTTATGAGAGGATGATCGATGAGCAGCTCAATAGCCGAAACAGGAAACAGGACCTACGACGTGGTGGTCGTTGGAGGCGGCCCAGCAGGAGCAATCGCGGCGATCCAGGCCGCCCGTCTGGGTGCGCAGACACTGCTCGTCGAGAAGAACGGCGTACTCGGGGGGACGACCACCAGCGCCGCCATCAATTATCCTGGTTTGTTTCACGCCTGGGGCAGACAGGTGGTAGCAGGCATTGGTTGGGACCTGGTGTGCCATGCTGTGCGCCTTGCTGGCGACTCGCTGCCCGATTTCGCCGACTACCACCGGCCTCCCAACCAGCTCCAAGTCCGGGTGAACCCCGCCATTTACGCCGCTGTGCTCGACGAAGCTGTCCTCGGCTCTGGTGCCACGCTCTTGCTACATACCCTGTTAGCTGCGGTGGTGAGGTCCAACGACGAGTGGCGCGTGATGCTGTGCGGGAAGGAGGGACTCCACGAGGTACGAGTTCGTGTGCTGCTCGACTGTACGGGCGATGCCAACGCCGTCGCGCTGGCAGGCTACGAGCGCGTCAGGAATCAGCAGCTGCAGCCAGCCACACTGAGCGCCCGGCTGAGCGGCTACGACCTGGCCACCCTGGACTTCGACCAGCTCGATCAGGCGTACCACGAGGCGGTTACCGCAGGCTCGCTGCGTCCAACCGATCTAGCTGGGGGAGAAGAGCCGGTGCGCCACTTCCTCAAGGACCGCGGGCAGAATGCGATCCACGTCCCAGGCGTCGACGGCAGTACGAGTCAAGGTCGAACCGAAGCCGAGATCGAGGGTCGGCAGGTGCTGATGCGCGTCTACTCGTTCCTGCGGAGCCTTCCGGGGCTGGAACACTTGAGCATCGACTTCGCCGCCAGCGAATGCGGCATCCGTGAGACCTACACAATCCGCGGGAAGAGGCGCATCACAGTCGGGGACTACACGAGCGGGCGAATGTGGGACGACGCGGTGTGCTACAGCTTCTATCCCATCGACGTGCATCGTCCCGGTGGCGAGGGGATCGATCTGCGGCCGCTGGTGGAAGGCACCTTCCCGACCATTCCTCGCGGGGCGATGCTGCCGCAAGGAAGCAGTTGGCTGCTTGCGGCCGGCCGCTGCATCGCTGGCGACCAGGAGGCCAACTCCGCCTACCGAGTGCAGGCTTCGTGTATGGCTATGGGCCAGGCAGCCGGGGTGATGGCAGCGCTGGCCTCCCTGTCGGGGACAGAGGTCGAGCAACTGGCACTAACAGAGATTCACGAGGTCTTGAAGCAACACCGCGCTGTCGTACCCGGCGATCTTCCTTGAGCAGAACCCCCACCTATGACATCCCACCGCGGCCCGTCCCTCTCTACAGCTACGCTCTAAGTCTAGAGAGGCAGTCTGCCTTCTCCCTGTTCACACGAAACGTAACTGGCTACGGATTTTGTTGCACCGTTTCTAACGATATGTGCAAACCATGTCGTGGGTTGGTTTGTCACGACGAACCGGGAGTACTTGCTTCCTCCGACAAGCTGCTAGGGAACGACTTTATTTCCCTTCTACACGGGCAGGTTTGTCGTTCCGCCACCTTCGGCGGAACGACAAACCTGCCCGTGCCAACACATTTCTTAACCATATCTCTACCGGCTGATAACTGAATCTTTATGTCTTGCTGTATATACTTACACTATACGTATGGAATGCATTTGAATTCAACTGCTGAAGGATGGAAGGAAACATGGATTCTTCCGTTCAGTTCATGTTGCATAGAACAAAGCGAGGTATTTTGATGGCACGACCCTTGTATGCTCGATTGAAAAAGTGGCACTTTCTGCTGTTCACTATCGTGGTAGGCCTGGTTCTTGTTAGCTCTCCGATACTGATCAGCCACGCCGCGGGGAAATCTCCGCAATCAGCTACATTGAATCCGAACCTGGGTGGAGAATGTGGTCATTGGAAACTTATTACAAGCACCAATGTCGTACCAGGAAACAACTATCTCAATGGTGTCGCCCTCTACTTCAGGAATGACGTTTGGGCTGTCGGTTATTACGTCAACAGCGCGGGCAATGCTCAGACGCTGGCCGAGTGGCGCGACGCCCAGACGCTGCACTGGTCCGTTTATCCTAGTCCGAACCCTGGCGTCAACGATGTCCTGAATGGACTGATCTCTACCGCCTCTAATGATTTCTGGGCTGTCGGAGACTCGTATACCGCGGGTCCTACTACTGACTCGCAAACGCTGGTTGAACGCTGGAACAACTTCAATAAAGGCTGGTATATTGTACCCAGTCCCAATCCCGGCGCTTACAATACCCTCAATGCGCTGGCCCAGATCCCAAATTCAAGCGACCTCTGGGCCGTCGGCTCCTCTAGTGGCGGCTCATTGATCGAGCAATGGGATGGCACAGCCTGGAATGTTATACCCAGCCCAAATCCGGTTGGAACTTCCATTACCTTAAATGCAGTCTCGGCTCTCACCACCAATCAGGCATGGGCAGTAGGAAACTACGTCGATAGCAGCGGACAGACACAGACATTGATCGAGAAGTGGAACGGCAAAGAGTGGAAAATTATTCCCAGTCCTAACGTTTCAGGCGCGTCCTCCAACGTTCTGAACGGTTTATCAAGCACCAATGGCGCGAAATACTTGTGGGCCGTTGGCTCCTATTCCATGACCGGCCAGGACTCAAATACTCTGGTCGAACATTGGGATGGCACTAGCTGGACTATCGTCCCCAGCCCCAATGTTGGCAATAGCGCTCTTTACGCCGTCTCTGAGATCAACACGGGCAACTCCTGGGCTTTAGGATATAGCACAAACAAGCAAGGTGTTATGCAGACGCTGGCCGAGCAATGGAACGGCACAAGTTGGAATGTCACTTTTTCCCCGAACCAGGGGCATGGCAACAATTCCTTCCGCGCTATTGCTCATAACTTCGACCATTATGCCCTCTGGACAGTAGGTTCCTACTACAATGTCAAAGCCGCCAGCGAAAATACCCTCATCGGGAACTTTTGCTAGCGCATTTCTTTGCCATCGCGCAAAGAATAAAGAAAAGCATTGGTTGTAAAGGCACAAGGAAAATCTCCTCGCTTGCTAAAACAAGTCGAGCGAGATTTTCCCTTTGATTAGCTCAACAATTCACTATATCCATAAAAATTTGTTAACCGATATCGCTTTTCTACAACCAATCCTCAACTGAATACCCACTTACCTATGCAGATTTATCTATGTTATACTTACGCACAGTTAAGGTGAAGAGTCCTTTCTCTTTTTATTGAGTACGTAAACTTTATTCTTTTCAGATATTCTCATTAAGAAAACACAACAAAGGTAACATCAGCCCATTCAGTTGTGTATAATACCAAATACGTTGGAACCGTGTAGCGGCGGCTTTGATATAACCTGACGAGAAGGCCCGGGTTGTACGATAAGGAAAGGGAGAGGGAATGTTCAAAGAAAACTATGTATCCTTAGTAAAGGCAATGATACGATGATTGATGGTGAAGATAATATGGACGCCGGTATTCCTGGACTCATTGCCCGGCAGGCTGCGGCTACCCCTGACGCGACGGCCTTGCTTTCCGGTAAGCTGATAATGAGCTATCGTGATCTCAACCAGCGGTCGAATCAGCTCGCTCATCGTCTCCAAGAGCTTGGTGTAGGCGCGAATACCCTGGTCGCCTGCTTCCTTGAACGGTCGTTTGATCTGGTCGTCGCTTTGCTCGCCATCCTCAAAGCAGGAGGCGCGTATGTGCCGCTCGATCCCGCTTATCCCACTGAGCGCGTCGCATTTATGCTCGCCGATACTGGCGCGCCTGTCTTGCTCACTCAAAGCAGCCTCGTCACTCGACTCCCCGCAACAGTCCCTACCGTCATTTGCCTTGATGTTGACGAGTCATTCATCGATCTGCCACGCACTGCTTTACCCGTCTGCTCTTCAGCCGATGACCTGGCTTATGTCCTTTACACCTCCGGTTCCACTGGACGCCCCAAGGGCGTACTCGTCACACATGACAGTCTGCTCAATCTCCTTTCCTGGCACCAGGAGGCTTTTGCCGTCACAGCAGCGGACAAAGCCACGCAGGTTGCCAGCCCCGCTTTTGATGCGGTCGGCTGGGAACTCTGGCCCTACCTGACCATTGGCGCAAGCGTGACCTTTATCCCCGAAGATGTCCGCCTTTCACCGGTAACGCTGCGTAACTGGCTCATCGAGCAGAGCATTACTATCACATTTTTGCCAACCGCGCTGGCGGAAAGCGTCATTGCCTTGCAATGGCCCACTTCTACCGCGCTGCGCTTCCTCTTGACGGGAGCCGATACCTTACGGCGCTATCCTTCACCTGCATTACCATTTGCCTTTATCAATAATTATGGCCCCACCGAGGCAACAGTCGTCACCACCAGTGGGCGTATCCTGCCTGCCGCGCATTCCGATCAGCCGCCTTCTATCGGGCGGCCCATCACAAACATGCACGTCTACCTGCTTGATGAGCAACTGCGGCAAGTTCCTACCGGTGAGCAGGGCGAACTCTATATTGGTGGCGTCGGCCTCGCGCAAGGCTACCTCAATCGGCCAGACCTCACCGCCGAGCGCTTCATTCTCCATCCATTCAGCGATAACCCAAACGATCGTTTGTACAAAACCGGCGATCTCGCGCGCTTGCTTCCTGATGGACAACTGGCCTTCCTGGGGCGTATCGATCAGCAAATAAAATTGCGCGGCTATCGCATTGAACCGGAAGAGATTATGGCTGCGCTCAACGAACATCCTGCCGTGCAAACGAGCCTCGTGATCGCCCGTGGCTTTACCGCTGATGATAAACGACTGGTCGCTTACCTTATCTTGCATCCTGGCGCGGCCCTCAATGAGAGTGAACTGCGCTCCATGCTGGCGATGCGCCTGCCCGACTACATGATACCATCAGCCTTCGTACAACTGGACGCTCTTCCGCTCACTCTCAACGGCAAAATTGATACGTCGGCGCTGCCCGCGCCCGACAGCAGTAATACCCCCCGTGAGGTGATAGGCGCGTCCCCCCGTACCCCTACGGAGCAGGCGCTGGAGCAGATTATCGCACCATTACTGGGCATCGCAAATGTGGGACGAGAAGAAAACATCTTTCTTCTCGGCGGACACTCCTTGTTCGGTACCCAGGTTATTATGCGCGTCGCAGCCACATTCGGCGTAGAGATGTCGCTGCGCACGCTCTTTGATTCACCAACCATCGCGCAGCTCGCCAGCAAAATTGAGCAGCTTGTTCTCGCGCGTATCGAAACCATGAGCAACGACGAAGCAGCGCGCCTGCTGGGAACAGGGTAGGGGCGACCCTTGCGGTCACCCTGGAATGGTCGGCTTGATGTATATTAGGCGACCCTTGCGGTCGCCCTGTAACGGGCGGCGGTCGCCATAACTTGACGCATATTAGGCGACCCTTGCGGTCGCCCTGGAATGGTCGGCGGCGGTCGCCCTGGAATTACCAGGAAGTAGGTTGAGAGGGGTATACTTATATTATGACAACAGGAGACACAAAAACATTTGACTCGTCCTTGAGTCTCTATCATTTGCTCGACCCGCAGGTGCTTGCTAATCCCTATCCGTTGTATCATCACCTGCGCAGCAGCGATCCCGTTCATTGGGACCCTTTTTTACACGCCTGGGTCGTAACGCGCTACGCCGATGTTATCACCGTCTTTCAGAAATTCTCGGCTAACCGCACGCCGACGCCAGAGCAACTGAATGCCCTCGGCCTGTCCGCCCTTACTCCGCTGGCGCGGGTTATGGTGCGCCAGATGCTCTTTCTGGATAATCCCGCCCATGCCCGCGTGCGCGGATTGGCTTCCAGAGCCTTTACCCCACGGCGGGTTGAGGCTTTGCGCTCTCACATTCAGACTATTACTGATAGCTTGCTGGACGCGGTGCAGCAGCAAGGACACATGGATGTCATCGCTGACCTGGCTTATCCTCTCCCCGCTATTGTGACCGCCGAAATGCTCGGCGTGCCAACGCAAGACTGGAAACAGCTCACAACCTGGTCCGCTGATTTCGCCCAGGTTTTAGGCAACTTCCAGCATAATCCCGACCATGCCGCCAGCGCATTGCGCAGCCTCGAAGAGATGCTCGTCTACTTCCGAACCGCTGTACGGGAGCAACAGCAGCGTCCGCGTGATGGTCTCATCCATGCTCTTTTGACCGCCGAAATGGATGGCGATCGCCTGACCGAGGATGAGGTAATCGCTAATACGATTGTTACCATGGTAGGCGGCCAGGAAACCACCACCAATCTGATCGGGAACGGTCTCCTCTCATTGCTGCGTCATCCCGACCAGTTGCAGAGGCTGCAAAGCGATCCTTCGCTTCTTTCCTCGGCTGTTGAAGAGCTGTTGCGCTATGAAAGCCCTAGCCAGCATACCGCCCGGCTGGCGCCTGAAGACATCATGCTCGGCGACAAGCTGATTCGCCAGCGGCAAGCCGTTATTGCTGTGATGGGAGCAGCGAATCGCGACCCGGAACGCTTCCCAGAACCTGACCGGCTGGACCTGGGCCGCGAGGATAACCGGCATGTTGCTTTCGCCTGGGCCAGCCATTTCTGTTTTGGCGCACCCTTAGCGCGCATGGAGGGTCAGATTGCTTTCTCGACGTTGCTGCAACGTATGCCCAATATGCGGCTTGATCCTGTACCTGTTGTGTGGCGAGAGAATCTTGGCCTGCGCGGTCTCAAATCACTGCCCATTGCATTCTCGTAGGGGCGCAGGCTTGCCTCGCCAACCGGTCAATTTGTTCTATGGGTAATATAAAAACCTGGGAAATGACGATGATTATACGACTGTGAAACGTTACGATCCCCACAAGGGGGGCCGCTACATGATATTTTGTCGATATCTCTCATCATATACTAGACTGGAAGAGGTTGCAAATGCAACGTATGGATGAACTTCCTGAGACAAAACGTCTCTTACTTGAAAAAATGTTGCGTGGGTCAATACCCCAGACACCGCATCCTATCCCTTCGACGTCTCGTTCTGAAGTGGATAATTTTACGCCGCTCTCTTTTGGGCAGCAACAGTTATGGTTTCTTGCTCAACTGACGCCCGATGCACCGGTCTATGTAGAATGTGTGGCCGTTCATCTGCCTGGCTCCCTCTCTGTTCCCGCGCTTGAGCAGAGTTTGCATGAAGTGCTACAGCGTCACGAGGCGTGGCGCACCAGCTTTCCCGTCATCGACGGACAACCTGTCCAGGTAGTGCATCCCTTTACGCCGTTCACCCTCCCTATCGTAGACCTGCGCCATCTCCCCTCTGAACAGCGCGAAGCTGAAGCCGCGCGCCTGGCACAACAAACTATACTCCCGCCTTTTGACCTTGCCAATGGGCCGCTGCTCCGTTTCCTCCTGGTGCGCCTGGACGACCAGGAGCATCGTCTGTTTCTCACCTTGCATCACATCATCTTTGATGGACATTCCCTTCATCAGATTTTTTTACCGGAACTGCACGCCATTTATGAGGCATTTGTGCAGGACCAGCCGTCACCGCTCCCAGCATTATCGCTGCACTATCCAGATTTCGCGCGTTGGCAGCGCCAGTGGGCGAAAAGCCATGCCCTGACGGAAAATCTTGCCTACTGGCGGCAGCAACTCGCCCAGGCTCCCGCGCTTTTAGCCTTGCCAACCGATCATCCTCGCCCTACTATCCCAACCTGGCGCGGCTCGACGTACCGTTTTACGCTTTCCCAGACGCTCGCCGATGGCTTAAAAGCATTGAGTCAGCAAGAAGGCGTCACCTTCTATATGCTCATGGTCGCGCTCTTTCAACTCCTGCTCGCACGCTGTACCGGGCAAGCTGATATCTTGCTTGGTACGGCCATCTCCAATCGCAGCCGCTCGGATCTCCAGGCGCTGCTGGGTTTTTTCCTGAACACCCTGGTCTTACGCACCGATCTTTCCGGCAATCCTACCTTCCACGAACTGCTGCAACGTGTGCGCGATGTCGTTCTTGGAGCCTATGATCACCAGGATATGCCCTTTGAACTGCTCGTCAAAGAGCTACAGCCCGAACGCGGCGCTGCGTATAACCCCTTCTTCCAGGTATTGCTCACGCTCGTGCCGCCAACTCCCGCCCTCTCATCCGGCTGGACGCTGACACAGATGGACGTTGAGACCGGTACGGCGAAATTCGATCTCTCTCTTGAGCTTGAAGATCAACCTGACGGGCTGGCTGGACGTTTTGAGTTCAATGCTGACCTGTTCGAGGCAGAAACCATCGCGCGTATGGCCGATCATTGGCAGACAATCCTGGCAAGCGCGTTAGCAAACCCTGATCAACACATTGACGAACTGCCCCTCCTTACCGAAGCTGAGCGACAACAGATCGTCGTCTCATGGAACGATACTGCAACCGATTACGAAAAGACCTGTCTTCATCGCCTCTTCGAGGCTCAAGTCGCGCGCACGCCCGACGCGCCGGCCGTTGCTTGCGCGGGCAGACAACTGACCTACCGCGAACTTGACACGCGAGCCGATCAACTGGCTCGCTATCTGCGAAAACTCGGCGTTGGGCCAGATGTGCTGGTCGGCGTCTGCGTAGAACGCTCATTGGATATGGTCGTCGCCTTGCTCGGCATTCTCAAATCCGGCGCAGCCTATGTCCCGCTTGACCCCGCTTATCCGGCGGAGCGCATCACCTACATGCTCAACAACTCACAGGCCCCTGTCTTGCTTACACAACAGAAATTGCTTGCCCGATTGCCACAGCATACTGCCCAGACCCTGTGCCTCGATAGCGACTGGCATTCTATAACAGGCCATGAGGGTAGGGGCGACCCTTGCGGTCGCCCTGACCACCAACCCGGCGACCCTTGCGGTCGCCCTGACCACCAACCCGGCGACCCTTGCGGTCGCCCTGACCACCAACCCGGCGACCCTTGCGGTCGCCCTGACCTTCAACCAGACAAAGCTCGGCATTGCCCTGACCTCGATGGCCCTGACCACCAGCCTGTCCCACAGCCAGAAAATCTTGCCTATGTCATCTACACCTCTGGTTCCACCGGCCAACCAAAGGGCGTTGCTATCGAGCATCGCAGCGTCGTCGCCTTTGTCAATTGGGCGCTGCGCGTTTTCGCGCCAGCAGAACTGGCTGGCGTCCTGGCCTCAACTTCCATCTGTTTTGATCTCTCAATCTTTGAACTGTTTGTCACCTTATGCGGCGGCGGCTGCGCTCTCATCGTCGAAAACATCCTGCGCCTGCCAGAAGTAGCCTTGAACACGCCTGTCACGCTGATCAATACCGTCCCATCGGCGCTGGCCGAACTTCTGCACAGCCATCGCTTACCGCCTTCTGTGCAAACGGTGAACCTGGCCGGAGAACCCTTGCCACGTTCCCTGGTTGAGCGCATCTACGCGCAGGAGAACGTACAGCGTGTCTTCAATCTGTACGGCCCCAGCGAAGATACCACCTATTCGACGTATACATTGGCGAAGCGCGACGATGCCGCGATCACCATTGGTCGTCCCATTGCCAATACCCAGGTCTATATTCTGAATGCCGCTTTACAGCCGCAGCCGATCGGCGTGGCGGGAGAACTCTATATTGGCGGAGATGGCCTGGCGCGCGGCTATCTGCATTGGCCCGATCTGACCTCTGAACGCTTCATTCCGCATCCTTTTAGTTCTCTACCAGGAGCGCGGCTTTATCGGACGGGCGACTTCTGCCGCTATCTTGCCGATGGGACGATTGAATTCCTGGGCCGTGTCGATCAGCAGGTGAAGATTCGCGGCTTCCGTATCGAATTGGGAGAGATTGAAGAGGCGCTGAAACACTATCCCGGCCTGCGCGAGGCGGTGGTTATCGCGCGCGAGGATGCACAAGGAAATAAACAACTGGTGGCCTATGTGGTTATGCATCAAGAACAGCGACCGGCTGCGGCCGGTTCCAGGGCAGGCGACAGTTCCAGGGTGGTGGCCGGTTCCAGGGCGGTGGCCGGTTCCAGGGCAGGCGACAGTTCCAGGGCGGTGGCCGGTTCCAGGGCGACCGCAAGGGTCGCCCCTACCCTGAATCCGGCGGGCGCGCTGCTTCGCGATTACCTGCGAGAGAGGCTGCCAGCCTATATGATCCCTGCCGCGTTTGTCTTTCTCGATGCCTTGCCACATACCCCCAACGGCAAAATAGATCGCCAGGCGTTACCCGCGCCCGCCTACAACGCTGCTGGGCGCGATCAATCGATCTCTACAGCCGAGGCTGGCGAACAGAGGGCGGTTCCTCTCATGACCATGCATCATCAACTGATCCAGCTCTGGGAAAAGGCGCTGAATATTCACCCGATTGGTATCCACGAGAACTTTTTTGATCTGGGCGGCCATTCGCTGCTTGCCGCGCGCCTGCTGGTCGAAATCGAACAGGCATGTGGGAAAAAGCTGCCCTTGACTACATTTATCTCTGGGCCAACCATCGCCCACCTTGCCAATATGCTGCTTGGCTCTGAGGAGACGCGCTCGCGCGCACCAGCAACCGCCATCCAGGCCAGTGGCACAAAGCCGCCTTTCTTTTTCCTGCATGGCGACTGGATCGGCGGTGGTTTCTACTGCCTCGATCTCGCGCGCAGCCTGGGAAACGAGCAGCCATTCTACGTTCTCGAACCCTATAAGTTCGCGGGCCTGGCCGTGCCGCCATCATTGGAAGAGGTCGCAGCGGCTCATATCGAGTCCATGCGCGGTGTTCAGCCAGAAGGCCCCTATTACGTTGGCGGCTTCTGCAATGGCGGGCTGATCGCCTTTGAAATGGCCCGCCAGTTGCAGGCCGCCGGAGCCGTTGTCGCCTTGCTGCTCTTAGTGGACCCGGCAGTACCAACTCCACACAAAGTAGTACGCGAGAACATTCTACGCGCGGGCAAGCTTCTGCGCCTCAGCGAAGAGCAACAGGTAGACTGGTTTCTGCGCTACCTCTACCTGCGAATGCCACATTTTCGCGAGCGCTTTGAGGGAACGCAGCACCTGGATGTGGTTGAGGAAATCGCGCTGGGGCGC
>DATLSW010000213.1:0-8028 GCA_035533955.1 Ktedonobacteraceae bacterium
CCCGAAGCCTCTTCCAACAAGCGTCAGAGCATCACCGACGCGCAATTGATTGGGCTGAGCCGTTAAAACGAGCGTGTTCGCCGCGGAGCCTTTATTCATCAGTACATACGCGGTGAAGCTTCCCGCGAGCAGCAGGAATAGACACAGCAGCACCAGAACGAGCGACAGGACGCGCTTCCGTCCGCGGGAACGCGGCGCGACCGGCGGCAAAGGCGTCCGCTCCCTGACAGCGCGCGGCATCACATACGTCGGCACATCATCGATGGATGGATCAGTTTTAGGAGACGGCAGCGGCTCGACATCGGCCTGCGCCGGTGGGCGCGCAACCGCTTGAAAGCCGAGTACCTGCTGCACCGAGAGCATAGTCGATTGATACGGCTGATCTTCCGGGTGCAGCCCGGCGTAATGTCCGGCTCGCTGCGGCGAGGCCGGGAGAATGGTACGTTGCCCGTCGCGCCCGTGTATAGTAGGGGCGTGAGTGTACGCGGTTGGGAGCGGTGGCCCTTGTGGCCGCCCATCCGGTTTCCCATAATCATCTGTGGAGTAGGAGGGCCTGTCCTTGCCCATCCGCTTCCTAAACGCCATCCCCTCCGCCTGTGCTGGAATCAATGGGGCTATCTTCCGCCCGTTTGAGGGGCCGTAGCCCCATTTGGGCGGCTGCTTGCTCGCTCCGACAAAGACATAGCCGCAGCGACTGCACGTTCCAGTTTCGGCTCGCAAGAGCTTCTGACAACCAGGACAACGTTTGGTGTTCATGCGCGTTTCAAGGGGCAGCGCTGGCAATTCAGGCCAGCCACTTAATCCCCCCATCCTCCTTGAGCGCGTGATAGGCGCGATAAATCGGCCCCTATATAACGAAACGTTGGCATATGCCAATGTTCAAATCGCTGACGTCACAGCATCATTCACCATGAAACACGGTGCGATAGTAATATCTATTCTAACACATGAAGAGAACATATGATACTGTATTCGGATTATGCACGACATACAAAAACGCATCACGAGGGAGGATAGGCGTTGACGTTAAAGCCGCTCATGTCGCTGCTCACACTGAGCGAAACATTGCCGCTATAACTCTGGGAGCCGATGCTGCCGCTAATGGTCAGGGTATAGGATCCCAGAGCAACGTTGGTAAAGCTGTAGTTACCTGAGCCGTCGGCGACGGCGTTAAACGTTTGATTGGTGGAAGTGTTGACCAGTGTCAGCGCCGCTCCAGGGAACGGCTGGCTGGTCGAACACTGAGCATTCGCGCAAGCAATGGCCGTGCCGCTGATGGTAAAGCCGCTCACCGTGAAGGTGACATTGATCGATTGCGGGCTGCCCTGCACGGGCGCGCCACCACTGCCGGTCGCGGAGACGGTGATCGTGCCGGTATACGTGCCGGGAGCAAGCCCCTGCGGATTCGCGCTGACGCTGACGGTCACGCCGCTGCCGTTATCGGAACCGGAGGACGGCGAGGTCGAGAGCCAATTGCCATTGCCCGCGCTGGCAATGGCCGACCAGGAAATCGGCCACGCGCACGTCCCCGACTCGCTGAAGGAGAAGTTCTGCGCGGACGGCGCGGGCTGCCCCTGCACGGCGGAGAACGAGAAGCCGCCGGGCGGAGCCTGGACAGAGAGCGAACAGGGCGGCAAGACCGTCAAAGAAACGGCAAACATCTGCGGGCTGCCTTGCGCGTTACCAGAAGCGGTAATCGTCACCTGGGCATTGTAGGTAGCGGGGGACAGTCCGGAAATGTCGGCATTGACGGTCAGCGTGGAAGACTGACCGCTGGCCGGGAATGTACCGGTCAGCGGCGACACACTGAGCCAGGAAGCCCCGCTGCTGATCGCGGCATTCCAGCTTATAGGCCAGTTACAATTGCCAGAAGCCGTAATGGCGATGGTTTGCGCGCTGGGATTGCCTGTCCCCTGCACCGCGCTGAAAGCCAGCGCGCTGGAAGAGGGCTGTTGCAGCGTACAGGGCGGCAGCACGACAAGATTGACCATAATCGTCTGCGGGCTGCCGGAGGCGGTCACACCACTGGCATTTGCGCCGTTCAGAACAACCTCTCCCACGTAGGTATTGGGAGTCAGGGTAGACGTATCGATGTTCACCGTCACCTGCCCGGCGCTATGAGCAGGCACGCTGCCGCCGCTGGGGCTGGCGCCCAGCCATGAAGAGGCCAGAGGGTTGACGGTGGTATGCCAGTAAAGCGCACTGCCGCCGTTGTTGGTAATCGTCACGATCTGTCCCGGCGGATTGGGCATCCCTTGCGTGGTGCTGAAGTTCAGGTTCAAGGGGGCCGCGCCCATAATCGGCTGCGACGGCGGCGGCGCAGCCTGGACGACCAGTTGCACCATCTCCGTCTGCGTGCTGCCCGCCTCTACGAAGGTGATAGTACTGTTGTATGTTCCCGGCTTGAGGATGCTGGCGTTGACGCTCACTGCAGTCATCGTCTTTTGCGCGCCGCGTATCTGTCCGCTCGCGGGCGACACCGACAGCCAGTTCGCGGCTGACGCAGCTTTCCAGGCCAGCGTACCTGAACAACTCGCCGTCGCTCCCAATGTCAATGACTGGTTGGCCGGATCGCCCTGGCCGGATACCGCCGTGAAGGATATGCTGCCCGTATTCAACTGCAAGCCGCAGTGCGGCTGCACGGTGAGGGAGATGCCGACATTTTGTGGCGTATCAAAAGTGTTCTGTCCGCCATTGAAGACCAGCATTTCGCTATAGACGCCGGCCAGCATTTCGCTGCTGTTCACCATCACCTGAATGACACCGCTCGAATGCGGAGCTATCGTTCCCGACGTCTGAGCAATAGTAAGCCAGCCGTTGCCGATATTAAAGGAGTGCAGCAGTATGCTCTGACTGTTCAGCAAGACCGGACTGTTGCTGGCAAGCGACCATGACAGTGGCTGCGAGCCAGGATTGCTGACGGTCAATGCCTGTGACGCCGGGCTGGCTCCGCCATCAAGCGCGGTAAACGACAGCAGGGCCGGCGTCACCACCAGTACAGACCCGGCGTTGGCTGGCAGGGGGCGCACTGACATACTCACCTTCACCCATTCGTTTTCGCCCACGTTAGAAGAGAACGTAATGATGCCGCTATAATCGCCCGGCTTCAGGTTCGCGCGCTGCACAGCCACTGCGATAGTCTGGCTCGAACTGAATATGCCCTGCGCAGGAGCGAGCAACAACCACGGCTTATTGCTGCTGGCAGCCCATGCGATGGAGCCGCCGCCAGAGTTATGCAAGGCAAACGACTGAATAGTGTTCGCGCCCTCCACATCGGCGCCAAAGTTGAGCGTGCTGGTGTCGATCACCAGGTGCGAAGGGCGCGTTGGGCCAGCGTTGATAATCTGGAGCGTCGCGCTGGCGGTGTAGCGATTGGCTACATCCTCGGCCTGCACTGTGTGGAAGCCCGGCCCCCAACTCTCATCAATCATAATAGCGACGTTCGCCGCGCCATTGCCGTCGAGGCCGACCAGCGCGGAACCGCTCGTGAGTTCCACCGTCTCCTCGACGTCACGCGTCACAAATACATGCGTGTTCGGCAAAAAATGCGCAATATGCAAAATGACCGTCTGCCCAACACTGGCGACATTGGATGACAGGGTCAGGGAAGAAGGCCCGCCTTGAACAGCGGTCGGATGATGATGATCGAATAGCGCCACAGAGGCCAGAATGCCATCGATGCCCGCCACGGCAAACGCCAGCACAACCAGCACGACAAACACCGCCTGCACCGTATGCGGCTTGCGCGCGCGTCGTATCGGCAATGGGCGCGTGGCAAGCCCTTCCGAAACCGCGCGCTGTAGATCATCTTCTTCAAACGCCCCCGCCTGCCCGCTGCGCGGAACCTGTCGCGCCAGCAGAGGATCGGTACGATTCGCCCATATCTCGTGTTCATGATCGCTGGCTTCCATATCGCCCGGCCACGGCCATGCCTCCGGATCGGATTGCGCCGTCTGCTCGTCGGGCTGTCGCTCCAGCTCTGACGCCGCTGGTGAAAGTAGCCGCCCAACGATGGGCAGGTTCTTCGAGATCGGTCTTAAACGGGAGGGCCGAAGGATGTGACGACTATGTTGCCCGGCCTGGGCAATGCGTTCCGCCGCCTGGCTCATGCGCTGCACCGCCTGATCGATGAGATGGCTGCCGTGATAGACGGCTGGCTGGGGTATTGGCGGCGTGATTGGAGACGCGGGCGGCTTCTCGATGGTAGGAGTTTTGATAGTAGGAATAGGGCTGGTTTCTCGCTCCGCCGGATCAGCCTTCTTTTCCGGGTTGGCAGGCATAGCAACTACCGGAGGCGTCTGCGTAGGCGTCTCTGCAAGAGATTGCGCTTCTTGCCAGAGCTGTGTATGCAACTGCGATTGGCAGGTATCACAAAATAACGACGTTGGCGAACACGGTCTGCTACAACGCAAGCACTGGTTCATACCTACCTACTCTTCTCGCATTCCAGGACTTCAACGCCGCCACATCACCCACGCCGCCATAAAAATACGCGCGTAATTGCGCGAGAAAATGTCTATTTCTATTCAATTAAACGTAGACATGGTTCATTTTGTCACATCAAGCTGGCATTGTTGAGGAAGAGGTTTGAGCGGGTGAGATGCCGGGGAAATCTTGCCCGCTCAAACCTCTTCCCTATATTCTTACCGTAGCACAGCGCCAAATTGCGCGTGCAGCGCGTTGATGATGCGTTCCTGGATCGCGTTGGCCTCGGCATCAGTCAGCGTGCGATCGTCCGCCTGGTAGACCAGTGACCAGGTCAGGTTTTTCTTGCCTGCCGGGATAGGTTCTCCCGTGTAGACGTCGAATAGCGCGACCGAACGCAGCAAAGCTCCCCCGCCGCGCGCAATGACATCCCTGACCTCCTGCGCCGGAATCTGCTTATCCACGACAACCGCCAGATCGCGGATCAGTTCCTGGTGGCGCGAGATCGGCGCGTAGGTCAATGCAGGCGATACGGCCTGATAGAGTTGTTCCAGATCGATCTCGCACAGATATGCGCGCTGCGGCAAGTCATACCGCTGCTGTACGAGCGGATGCACTTCTCCCAGCACACCCACCGGGCTATAAACCTCGTCCACGTCTTCTCCAGGTAGATCGATGGAACGCGGTAACTCCAACAAGGCGCAGCGCCCCGGATGAAACGTCGGATGTTGCGTGGTCGTGAAACGGTAGCGCGTGATATGCAAACCGGCCAGCAGCGTCTCCACCATGCCTTTCAGATCGTAGAAGTCAGCGGGGCGCGCCAGGTCGGCAAGCCACGAGATGTCCGCCGGGCCGCACAGCGCGATGCCCACGCTGCGCCGCTCATCCGGCAAAGCGCCGCGCTCGCTCGCGGGCAGATAACGCCGCCCGACCTCGAAGAAGCGCAGGCCCGCCCGATTGTGCTTGCTGTTCTCTTGCAGCGTCTCCATTAGCCCGCTCATCAGGGTCAGCCGCATCGCCTCAAACTCGCCGCTCAAAGGGTTGCTCAAGACGACCGCCGGAATGCTGCGCGCCTCAAACGGCGCGACCGCCGTCGTCGCGCTCGCGGGCGTTATGACCGTCTGCGCGCTCGCCGCCGGGGCGTTTTTCCCGCCTTGCAGCAAAAAACGCGCCGCGCCTTCATCGGCCTGCGCCAGCAGGTTCACCATACGCTGGCGGCTGGTCATAGCATAGGTCATGATCTCGCTCAGGCCCGCACCCATCAAGAGCGCGCGGATCGCGTACTCGCGCTCGAACCAGGGATCGGCCTGCGGCTCCGGCAGCGGCCCTTCGGGAATGGTGCTGGGAATTTTGTCGTAGCCGATCATGCGCACGACTTCCTCGACGAGATCGGCCTCCTCCTCGACATCAGCGCGATATGTCGGTACAATCACCTGCATGGCCTGGCTATGCTCGTCCGGTACAACGCCGAAGCCGAGCGCCGTCAGTGCCTCCACGCATTCCTGCTGTGTGACTTTCACCGCCGTCAACCATTCTACGTCGTGCGGCGTGAATGTGATGCTGTACGGCTGCGCCGGGTGCGGATAGACATCGATCACGCCGGGATGGATACTACCGCCCGCCAGTTCGGTCATCAGTTGCATGGCGCGATTCGATGCCAGCCGTGCCAGTTCGGGATCGAGTCGCTTCTCGAAGCGGCTGGAGGCGTCGGTGCGCAAGCCCAGCGTCACTGCGGTGCGGCGCACGTTGGCCGCGTTGAAGTTGGCCGCTTCCAGCAGGATCGTCGTCGTGCCGGCGCTGATTTCGCTAATCGCGCCACCCATCACGCCAGCGATGCCCGTGGGGCCTTCGGGATCGGCGATCAGCAGCATATCCGTGGTCAGTTGGCGCTTCACGTCATCGAGCGTGGTAATGGTTTCGCCTTCGTGGGCGCGGCGCACGATGATGTGTTTGCCGCGCACGAGATCGTAGTCGAAAGCGTGCAGGGGCTGGCCGCACTCCAGCATGACGTAGTTTGTGATATCGACGATATTGCTGATCGGACGCAGCCCGGCGGCCAGGAGGCGGCGGCCCATCCAGAAAGGCGACGGGCCGATCTTCACGCCGCTTGCGATACGCGCTGTGTAGCGCGGGCAAAGCTGCTCGTCTTCGACCGTCACCTCGATCATGTCTGCCGTGGGCGTTCCCTCCTCATGGATCGCTGGCTGCGGAATACGGAGCGTCGCGCCGGTGAGCGCGGCCACCTCGCGCGCGATGCCGATGATCGACGAGAGGTCACCACGATGCGCCTTGATGGCGAAATCCAGCACGACGTCGCCCAGCACATCGACCAGCTTTTGCCCGATCGGCGTTTCCGGGTCAAGGATGTAGATGCCGGAGTGGTCAGCGCCGATGCCCAGTTCGCGCGGCGAACACAACATGCCCTGCGAGAGATAGCCCATGGCCTTCTTCTCGCCGATCATCAGGTCGCCGACCTTTGCTCCAACCTGCGCCAACGGCACTTTGTCGCCCTGCTTGATATTAGGCGCGCCACAGATCACACCCAGTTCCGCCGTGCCGGTATTCACGCGCGTGAAACTCAGGTGATCCGACCCCGCCACTTTTTCCAGGTGAACTATCTGGGCGGTAATGATCTTTTCGCCCCAATCCGCGCCGATGTACTCGATGGCCTCGACTTCAATGCCTGCCATCGTCAGCGCGTGCGCCAGTTCCTGTGGCGACATAGTGATGTCAACATACTCTTTCAGCCAGCTTAGTGGCGCTTTCATAGAATTTTTCTCCCTTTATATGCTCTGAAACACACCCTCTCGAATGTCATTCTGAGCGCAGCGAAGAATCCGCTGCCACACTTCCATACGTCGCCTGATTGCACGCGGGCTCTCGAATGTCATTCTGAGCGCAGCGAAGAATCCGCTGCCAGCAAGCGATCACCCTGGCTCACAGGAGATTCTTCGCTCCGCTCAGAATGACATGTTAATACCTCTTTTTCATAACATGCAGGTGATTGCCGATACCCTCTAGAATTGTTTTAAGAAGCGCAGATCGTTAGTAGAGAAATGCCGGATATCATCGATGGCATATTTCAGGATCGCGATGCGCTCAACGCCCATGCCGAAGGCATAGCCGCGATACTTCTTAGGATCGTAGCCGACCTCGCGCAGCACGCGCGGATGCACCATGCCTGAGCCGAGAATCTCCAGCCAGCCGCTGTATTTGCAGACGCGGCAGCCCACGCCGCCGCAAATCGGGCAGTCCATATCGACTTCCGCGCTCGGTTCTGTGAACGGGAAGTAGCTGCCGCGAAAGCGCAGCTTGCGCCCTTCGCCGAACATTTCATGGGCGAAGCGTTCGAGGCAGCCTTTGAGATCACCCATCGTGCATTGTTCATCGATCAGCAAGCCCTCGATCTGGTGGAACATCGCCTCGTGCGAAGCGTCAGTGGCCTCGTTGCGATAGACTTTACCGGGGACGACCACGCGCACCGGCGGCCTCGTCTGCTGCATCGTGCGAATCTGCATCGGCGAGGTCTGCGTGCGCAGCAAAATCTGTCCGGGAACGACCCAGAAGGTATCCTGCATATCGCGCGCGGGGTGATCTTCCGGG
>DATLSW010000214.1:0-7156 GCA_035533955.1 Ktedonobacteraceae bacterium
TCATAAGGCACATTGCCTGGGGCGGCGTTGGGCGACGCGGGATAGCCGGTATTGGCGAAAGCGCCGCCGTTGTTGGGGCCTGGTCGAACGGGCGCGCCGCCGCGCTGCGGGCGTTTATTCTGTGGCGGCGCGTGGTGCAGCACCATGAAGATGATCAGGCCGATGCTGGTGAGCAGCACCAGAGCGACTGCGATAAACACGATCAGGATGATAGGCGATGGCCCGCCGCCGCCTGTGCTGCCGCTATTGCTTGATCCGGAATTGGCTGATGTGCTGGTGGGCGTATTGCCCGGCCCGGCTGTAACCGTACTTCCTGCCGTCACTGTCGCTGTGCCGGTCGCGGTGGCCGTAACAGTGGATGTTGGTGATGGCGTCACGGTAGGCGTTGGCGTCGGCGTCGCTGGCGTCGTGATGCTGATATTTTGATTGGCAGCATGCAAGACGTTGTTGTTGGAAAAGCCGCTGACCACGTAACCGCCGGGCGGCGCGCTGGCCGGAATGTTGACGGTCAGGCTGAATGACCCGGTATTAAGGCCACTAGAGGTGGGTGTGGCGTTCAAAATCTGGCTGCTGCCCGTGATGGTAATGTTCACTTGCTGCGGAGGAACCCAGTTTTGCCCGTTGATCGTGATGGTGCTGCCGGGCTGCACAGAATTGGGAGAGACAGAGATGGAGGGCGCGCTATTGGCGAGGACGGTGAACGGGCCGCCGTCGCGATAGCTCGTGGGAAGCCCATTGGAGAGCGAGCAGACGCTGTAATCGCTGTTGACTCCACCGGCTTGCCCAGGCCAGGTAAAGCTCAACTGGAATGTACCCGCGCCACCGGAGGTCACATCGCCGAGCGTGGCCGCTGGCGCTTTGCCGCACAGAGCGGGATTCTGATTGCTATTGCCCGGCACGATGACAATGCTCATTTGAAGATTGGCCGGGAAGCCCTGGCCGTGGATAAGCGCATTTTCGCCGACTGGCCCCCAGGGGTTGCCGTTGTTCTGGCCGGGATAGATCATGCTCTTATCCCAGTAGATGATCGGCCCGCTTCCCGCGGCATGTACTCGCGGCGTCTGGCTTATCGACAGACCGAGCATCATGACGACGAGCGCGATGAAGACGACGACAAGGCATGATTGCCACCGCTGCTGATGTGATAAGCGCCATAGATACCGCATAACGCCTCCATTCCTCGCGTGTCCTGTCCCAATTGGTGGGGCGCGCTTCATTGCGTTCACATGCTCGCGCGAGAAAACCATTCTGCATACTGCAACGTTGCACGAGGAAAAGAGCAACGGAGGAGGCTGCTCAGGGCAAGAAAGATAGGAGAAATGGTGTAGCAGGCATCCCCTGGGGGATGCCTGCCGCGCTAGATTTCGCTGATGTCGATGGAATAGATGCGCGTGCCGGGTTCGCGCGCGCGCTGTGGATCGCGCTCGCGGATAGAATGCACGATGTCCATGCCGGAGATAACCTTGCCGAAGACGGCATGCACGCCGTTCAGGTGCGGCGTCGGGCCGTAGGTGATGAAGAACTGCGAGCCGTTGGTGTTAGGGCCGGAATTTGCCATTGAGAGGGTGCCCTCGCTGTCGTGCTTGAGCGCCAGCGCGCCACGCTCGTCGGCGAATTTGTAGCCGGGGCCGCCTGTTCCCGTCCCATTGGGGTCGCCGCCCTGCGCCATGAAATTGTGCATGACGCGATGGAAGGTGGTGTCGTTATAGAAGCCGTCGCGCGCCAGGAAGACGAAGTTGTTGACCGTCTGCGGCGCCTGGGACGCGAATAACTCTATCTGGAAGTCGCCGGCGTCGGTATGGAACGTGGCGATATAGCGTTTGCCCTGCGTAATGACCATGGGAGGTGGCGCGTTGTACTGCTTGCCTGCCATAAGTGTTGATCCTTTCTATGCTATGGGCGCGATAAATCGGCCCCTACGGTTTATGATGCCGGAGCCTCGACCACAACGATATGATTGATGACGTCCGGCGTGATACTTTTAGACGCCGTGGTGTCGCCGGGGCCAGTAATGGCCTGCGCGATGTTCAAGCCAAGCACGACGTGGCCGAACAGGTTATAAGATTTAGCGAGTTTGGATGTATCGTTCGCTGTGCAGATGAAGAATTGCGAGCCATTGGTATTAGCGCCGGAATTCGCCATCGCCAGGCAGCCTGCTGTGTAGTTGCCCTGCACCTTTTCGTCTTTGAACTTGTAGCCTGGGCCGCCGGTGCCAGTGCCGGTCGGATCGCCGCTCTGGATGATGAAACTGGGTACGACGCGATGGAACTTATCGCCATTATAGAATTGATGCTGCGCCAGGAATACAAAGTTGTTGACCGTGATGGGCGCGATCTTCGGGTCAAGCTCGACGACGATCAGCCCTCTATCGGTGTTGATACCCGCGCAGTAGATGCGGCCAGTATTGATAGACATAGCCGGAGCGGCGCTGTAGGTGTGCTTGATGGCGTTGAACTGGGCCGTAGTCGGCGCGGGCGCGGTATCCGTCAACTGCTTCGTCAATTTCAGACAGGGCGACGAAGCATACGACGCTACCGGTGTGGGCGTCAAAACAGTGACGGTTGGCGTTGTGTGCGCCTTGGCAACGGTCTTTATGGGGGTTACTGGCTGCTTAAACGGGCCAAGGTGATAATAGTAAAGGACATAGCCAGCCAGGGCGATCACGAGTATGACCAGGATCGTAGCACCCCAGGGATAGCGGGAAAGGCCGCGTTTAGGCGCTATATAACCGGGGTCGCGGCGGCTCACCGGCTCCTTTTTGTTCTCGATGACCGGAGCCTGAGTAGTATGTAATCTCGCTACTCTGGCCGCGCGTCTGGTTTCTTCGCGTTTGCTTGTCTTTGGCATAGGGTTTTGCGGGAACTCCTTTGTCGTATAGTGATTGCGCTGCTTGCCGGCAAGGTTTAGAGGCTCTGCCGGTTCAGCGTCGCCAGGAATTCGACGTTGTTGGTCGTCTTGGACATATATTGCAGCAGCGCCTCCATGGCTTCCAGACCGCGCTGGTCAGCGAGCGTGGAGAACATGCGGCGCATGACGACGACGGCGCGCAGCGTTTTGTCGTCGAGCAGCAGTTCTTCGCGGCGCGTGCTGGAGAGAGCGATGTCGATGGCCGGGAAGACGCGGCGTTCGGCCAGCTTGCGGTTCAGCACCAGTTCCATATTGCCGGTGCCTTTGAACTCTTCATAGATCACGTCATCCATACGGCTGCCGGTGTCTACAAGAGCCGTAGCGATGACCGTCAAGCTGCCGCCTTCTTCGATTTTGCGGGCCGCGCCGAAGAAGCGTTTGGGTGGGAAGAGCGCGCTTGGATCGAGGCCGCCAGAGAGTGTGCGCCCGCTCGGCTGCACGGCCAGGTTATAGGCGCGGCTCAGGCGTGTGATGCTGTCCAGCAGCACAACAACGTCGCGCCCGCCTTCGACGAGGCGCTTGGCGCGTTCCAGCACCATCTCGGCCACGCGCGTGTGAGCCTCGGTCGGCTCGTCAAAGGTTGAGCTGATGACCTCGGCACGCACGGAACGTTTCATGTCGGTGACTTCTTCGGGTCGCTCACCGATGAGGGCAATCATCATGTGGGCGTCGGCGTAGTTTTCGGTAATGGAGTTGGCAATGGACTTGAGGAGCATGGTTTTGCCGGCTTTTGGCGGAGAAACGATCAGGCCGCGCTGCCCGCGCCCGATAGGGGCGACGAGGTTGATGATGCGCCCGGAGATATTGGCGGGAATCGTTTCCAGGTCAAACATCTCACGCGGAAAGATCGGAGTCAGATTGTCGAAATGCGGGCGGCGTTTGGCGATTTCGGGGTCCATGCCGTTGATCGCTTCCACGCGCAGCAGGCCATAGTACTTCTCATTATCTTTCGGCGGACGCACCTGTCCATATACCATATCGCCGGTGCGCAAGCCAAAGCGGCGAATCTGGGATTGTGAGACGTAGACATCCATGTTGCCTGGCAGGAAGCGTTCCTGGCGCAGGAAGCCGAAGCCATCTTCGACGATTTCCAGCACGCCCGCGCTAAAAATGTTGCCTTGTTGTTCAGTGTGGGCTTGTAAAAGTCGGAAGACGAGGTCTTGTTTCTTGAGGGGCGTGTAACCGGAGAGTTCAAGGTCGCGAGCAATGTCGCGTAACTCCGTGAGTGTTTTGGTTTCTAGTTCAGCAATATTCACGGTAAGTAGGGCGAACCGAATCTGTGGGGAAGAATGCGCCCATTCTCCTTTCTGTGATCAACTTGATTGTTATTGTGGGAACAGTGTATATGTTTCGCAAGTAATTTCAATCCCAGACGGGATCAAGTAACCATTTAGCCGCGGAACGATTCACTGATGTAGTAGATACCTCTGGAGCTAAAGTCACTATACCACAGGTACAAACTGCTGTCAAGGGATTTTCCCTGGTGATCAGAGCCATGTAAAAGTCTTTTTCTCTCATACAGACCCGCTTGCGGGCATGTATTGTGCCGTTCAGGTGGTTAAGCGCCGTAGGCGCGACTTTTAAATCGCCCTTTTAGCCATTTGGGATACGTGTAAGATATTGCAAAATGACACACAATGGGACATTCTACGGCTCCGGTATGTGTCTATGACGGGTGGGGCTATAGTCACCTGGGATACCTGCCCAGCCGGAATTCCGTTCACTATCATAGAACGGAAACCAATATTTGTCAATCCATTGGTCGCTGCGTTGGGCATATTCTCCTAATCCGCGCTGCTCCAACTCGCGATTGACCACGTTTCCGGCGTGCGGATGCGCGTAGCGGCGCGGCAGAGGCGAGCCGAAACCATGCGCGTAATGCGCCAGTTCGTGCGCGATCGTCGTGATCAACACGTAATCCGGCACGTCCGCGTGTTGCAGCAGCGCGTTGACGCCGATGAACGACGCGGACTGATCGAGCCTCATGCGAATCAGCCCCAGGCGCGTTTTCCAGGGATAGTCATAGGCGATCTGTACGGTGTTAGCCCGCGCGATATCAGCAAAATATAGTCGCCAGATATCTTCAAGATAGGCGTTCAGATCTCTGCGCGCATGGCGCAAAGGGACAGCGCGGTGATCATTCAGGGTTGTTGCTGTGGCAGGCAGCATAGGCGCACTCCTCCCATGTCATGCTTGATGCCCACCCTTTGGAGATTGCCGTAGGGGCGTGGGCTTGCCCCGCCCGCTGCCGGGTCATGGCACGCGCTCACGCGGGCGGGGCAAGCCCACGCCCCTACGGATCGAGCGCGATATACTGTGCGGGAATCGCGTCGGCCAGCCAGACCATCTCGTTGCCCAGGTAGAACGTGATGCCAGCTTGCAGCGCCTGATCAGTTGCGATTTTGAGGATGATCGGCTGGTCGGTGCGCCTCCGCGCTACCAGGAGAGCCGTGGCGCGCTCCGCCGAGAGATGCACGTACTGGCGGCGCATCGGCTTCAGTCCCTCGGCCAGAATAGCCTCGGCAGCCCGCGGCGTCGTGCCGTGATAGAGTACTGGAGGGGGAGTTGACGGCTCGCGCTCGACTTTTTCAGCGATGGAATGTCCGTAATAGGCGCGAATTTTGCCGTCTTTCAGTTCAAAACGCTGCTTTTCAGATTGGGCCATGATGGAGAGCAGGTCCGCTTCCTGCACATACTCCCATTGTCTGCGCCGCTGGTGCAATGCGGCCAGCAGGTCCGGCACTGCTACCCAGCCTTCTTTGTCGAGTGCCAGCCCGTATTGTTCAGGCGCGTGGCGCAGCGCGTGCGAAATGGTTTTGCTCAGTTGTATGAGATCGTGTCGCATAAAAATAAAGATGGGGCGCAATGCATTGCGCCCCGAAAACAACCTTTCCTACTTGATATTCAGCATCGGAATCTTCGAGACTGACCAGCGATCGTTGGGGCTGGAGACCTCGAACTGCACCATCGCGATGGCGTCCGTCGGGCAGCGCACAATGCACAAGCCACAGCGAATGCACTTCTCCTCGTCGATGATCATGTCCGCGCCGCCGCGCCAGCCCTCCGTACCCGCGTGCATAGGGTCGCCCTTCACGACGCGCGAGAGACCCTCCATGCTGATACAGTCATAGGGGCAAATGTCCACGCAGCCGGAACAGAGGATACAGATCGACGGATCGATCACGATGTTCAACTGGCATTGCAGGCAGCGCCGCGCCTGCTCGACGGCCTGCGCGGGCGTATAGCCGGTTTCCGTCTCGCGCGTATTGCTGTAGCGATCCTTTAACGGCAGCGATGGGATATTGTAGTGCGCGATGGACTCGTAGTCATCGACCATGCCGCGCCGGTAGTCGGGCAGCTCGTACTCCGTCGCCGCCTCGGCAGGCTTATCAAGGCCGCCCAGGTAGCGGTTAATGGCGGCGGCGGCATCGCGCCCATCGCCAATAGCCGAGATCAGGTTACGCGAGCCGGCGGTATAGTCGCCGCCGGCAAAGAGGCCGGGATGGCTGGTCATCCAGGTATCTAGATCGACCAGGGGGATACCCCAACGATTGACATCCAGGTTGAGTTCTTTAGCCTGAACCCACGAGCCGTCGCTGGACTGGCCGAGCGCCGGAATGAGCGTATCGATATTGTCCAGAATGAATTCGCTGCCGTGGATAGGCACGGCGCGACGGCGTCCGCTGCTGTCGGGATCGCCCAGCTTGTTGCGGATCAACTTGAGGCCGCTGACATGCACGCCATCCTTGCTGAGAATCTCAACTATTGAGACGAGGTACATGAACTCGACCTTTTCTTCCATGGCCTCGTTCACTTCGTACTCGTCTGCCGGCATCTCTTCCTTCGAGCGGCGGTAGATGACGTAGACCTTATCCGCGCCGAAGCGCGTAGCGGTGCGACAGCAGTCCATACCAGTGAAGCCTGAGCCGTAGACGGCGACGCGCTTGCCGATGTAGGCCGGTTCACCGTAGTTGGTCTTCATGAGCAGGCGGATACCATCCTCGACGCCCTTGAGCTTCGCGCCCGGCGTGAGCTTGCCATCATGGCCGACCAGAGCATTGGGAATATAGCAGCCCGCCGCGAGGTACACGGAATCGTATTGCTTGAGCAGGTCGCTGACCTGGATGTCACGGCCTATGCGCGTGTTATAGATCATCTCCACACCCAGATCGGCCATGTACTCGTCGCACTCTTCGCGCGTCACATCGCGCGGCAGACGCCAGACAGGGATGCCGTTGACCATGACGCC
>DATLSW010000215.1:0-15035 GCA_035533955.1 Ktedonobacteraceae bacterium
GGCGTGAGCGTGGAGCGCGTGGACGAGGCCATGAAGGCCATCAGCTATCCCAACGTGCAGAGCGTGCAGATCATCTTCAACATGTTCCGGTTCAAACCGTCAGAGCAATTCTTCGCCGCCGCCCGCGAGCGGCAGGTCGGCATCTTAGCGCGCGTGCCGCTCGCCAGCGGCATGTTGACAGGCAAGTTGCGCCGCGATTCGCAGTTCGCGCCCACCGATCACCGCAGCTTCAATCGCCACGGAGAATCCTTCGACCAGGGCGAAACCTTCTCCGGCGTGGACTACGAGACGGGCCTGCAAGCCGTCGAAGAACTGCGCCAGCTTGTGCCGCCGGACGCGACAATGGCCCAATTCGCCCTGCGCTGGATACTGATGTTCCCCGCGGTCACCGCGGCCATTCCCGGCGCGAAAAATCCCCAGCAGGCCGAGAACAACGTCCGCGCCGCCGCGTTACCGCCCCTCAGCGACGAGACGATGCGCGGCGTACGCGAGGTGTATGATCGCTATGTGAGGGCGCAAGTGCAGGAGAGGTGGTAAGTTCAGCCAGCAAAAAAGGCCCGCGGCTGACAGCCGCGAGCCTTTTCTTGCCTGCTAAAACACCGCTAATAGATCGCTTTTTTCACTCGCTCACCCGTCGTTGGGTCGAGGAATAGCCTGGGAGCGGGGCTGCCGGAGAAGTCGAACATGTTCAGCAGCGAGTTCGACAGCGCGTCGAAGGACTGGTTGCCGAGGCGGCCCAGCGACCAGTTATCTTCGATAAAGCGCACGATCGAGGTCTGATCCGTCACCGTGTTATCGATGAAATTCTGCTTCGCGTAGGGCGAGATGACCAGCAGCGGCAGGCGCGGGCCAAAGCCGCAGCGATCCTGATACGCGCCTGTCGGGGCTGTGCCGCACTGGCCCGGATCGGTGAGCGCGTCATATGATGGATCATTGGACTGGCTCACAATCGGCGCCAGCACATGATCGTACCAGCCGTCGGAGTCGTCATAGGAGATGACCACGGCGGTGCTGCTCCACGTCGGCAGCGTCTCCAGGTGATTGATGGTATCGACGAGGAACTGCTGCTCATCCAGCGGATCGGAGTAGCCGGCATGGCCGTCCTCGTAGCCCGGAGCCTTGAGGAAGCTCACCGCCGGGAGATAACCGCTATCAGCCGCCTGCCAGAAGTAGGACAGATCGTACTGGTGGTTGGCCTGGTCGGTCTGGCCGATCATGGGAATGGACGTCGGCGGCAGATGGTCGGGATTCGCCGTTGACTGGTAGTACTGGAACGGTTCGTGATGAGGGATGTAGTCGGTGACGCTCACGCCGCCAATGTTCTTATGTGAAGAGCCACAGACAATATTTTTGCCGGAACCAGAAGTAGGGGCGAAACCGCCCTCGAACCAGCCCCAGGTGATGCCCTGCGCGTTCAGCAGATCGCCGATGTTCTGCCCGCTCATAGACAACGTTTGTCCACTCTTGGAAGAGCAGGCATCGTAGGCCGGATCAATATCGCCAATGTCTGTTCCATTGGAAACAATATTGGGTATCGTCGCTGGAGTTGCGCCGTTCGTCTGGCCGGAGATCAGATTGATCGCGCCCGGCGTCGATGGGCCGAAGGTCGTGCCAAACGAATTATCGCTCAGGGAGAAATGCTGCGCGTAATTCCACAGGCCGGTGACGGTGTTGCCATCGTAATAGTCCATCACCAGGTTTTTATCGGTGCAGCCGCCGCCGCTAGTATACTGCACAAATTTATCCATCAGGCCATGATCAAACGCCTCCTGCTCGGCCTGATAGGCATGATCCATGTCGCATGTCAGCGCCTGGGAACGATCAAGACGCTGCGGATTGGCGAGGTTCGGGTTGTTCGTCAATAACACTCCGCTCAATCCATTCACGGAGGGTGTATTTGGCGCGGGATTGAATTTTGGCTCGCCCGACGGGTTGAGCGCGTAGGGATACGTGCCAAAATAATGATCGAACGAAACATTTTCCTGGAAAATGACGACAAGGTGCTTGATCGGGGTCGTGGTTTTGAAATTCGGCCCCTGCCGATTCTGCTGAACGGTTGCCGCCGGAGCAGCGCCGCCGAGCAGCCCGACACTTATCGCGAGCGCCGCCATCATCGAAACGAAGAATTTCATCGACATTCCTTTCTTTCGACTGTACAATTGGGGAAGTGTAGTACTTTGTTTTCCCCCATTCAAGTGTAGCTACCTGAGATTAAGAAAGGGTATCAGAAAGTTTTAATAGCATGTTAAACTTTGCAGCAGCAGAGTTTGTGATTTCTCCCCGAAACTCGATTTTTACGTCGCCCCGGTGCCAAATGCTGATTTATTTGGAACGGGTGGACATTTGAGGTACAATAGGGGACGATTGAGAGCAAGAGGAGGTTATCGCAATGAAACACATCGTTGGCATCTCTGAAATCGTCCTCTGGACGAACGACAAAGGGCGCGCGCTGAACTTTTACCGCGACCTGCTCGGACTGGAAGTGATCTCGCCGCCGGCGCTGCCCAATGTCTTTCTCAGGGCAGGCGAAGGCAACGCGGGCATTCCGCAAATGATCGTCCTCGTGCCGAAATCGGAGGAGATCAAGGCCAGACCATCCGGCTATCAACTGAATCACATGGCCTTCGAGCTGCCGGAGGACGAATTCGACGCGCAGCACGCCGCCTTCGCCGCCGCGGGCTACCAGCCGCGCGACGGCAAACACCCGGTACTCGCCAGCCGCACCATGTACATCGACGATCCCGACGGCAACGAAGTCGAATTCATCTGCCGCGCCGCGGCATAATACTTTCAAAAAAGGTAGGGAAAGATCATGACCACCGCCAGTATCGAGTTCATTTCGGACACGAAACAGCATCTCAAAACGCTCGAACACCATCTTGAACATATCCACGGCGTGCGCGTTGACCTGGTCGAGCCGCGCGATCACACGGCTCCCGCGCTGATCTCAATCGACATCCACAAAGGCGGCGCGCAAACGGCCCGCGCCATCGCGCAAACCCTCTTTGACTTCCTGCGCGCCGATGAGTCCGCGCAAGGCCAGCAGCACATCTTCCTCGTCACCATCGAAGGCGAGCGCATCGACATCGAGCCGCTCTCGGTAGAGGAGATCGCGGGGATTATCGTGGGCGCGGAGGAAGGAGAATAGACGTAGGACGATAGAATGTATACTAAACCAGCAACCATCGCACAACCAGAAACAAAGGAGCGTACCCATGTCCATCCGTATCGACGTCTGGTCTGACTTCGTTTGACCGTTTTGTTTTTTAGTAGCCTCCAGTTTGGAGAAGCTTGAGCAAGAGTTTGATGTGAGTATTCACTGGCGCGCGTTTGAACTGCGACCCGCAGGGTCTCCGCCCATACCGCCTCAGCACCTGGCGCGTATCGAGGCGTCACAGGGAATGCTGAAAAAACGGGCGCGTGACGAATATGGGCTGGAACTCAACGTTGGCCCGTTTGGCATCGATAGCCGCCCCGCGCTCATCGCCGACAAGTATGCCGAGGCGCAAGGAAAAGGCGCCGCGTTCCACGAAGCCGTCAATCACGCCTACTGGCAAGAAGCTCGATCAATTGATGCTATTGCCGTATTGCAAGAGATCGCGGAGCAAGTTGGCCTCGATAATGAGCATTTTGCCGAGGTATTGAAGAACCCGGCATATGACGCCGCCGTATCCGCCGATATCGACCTCGCGCGTGAATACGGGCTGACTGCCGTGCCAGCGCTCGTTTTCGCCGACAAATATGTCGTCATGGGCGCGCAGCCATACGCGACATTGCGGCAGATCGCGGAAAAAATACTCGCGGAAAATCGGGAATAAACCTATTGACAGGACGGTTATAATGTACATATGACATCAAAAAGAATTGTATCGCTTCTGTGAGAAATGGTTTCTTCGAGCGTCAATGTTTCTAAGAGATGTCACACAGGAGCATACGAATATGAGACTTTATGTAGGGGGACTTCCCTACCAAACGACCGAACAAGATCTTCTCGATCTTTTTGGACAGGTCGGACAAGTTGACCTCGCGACCGTTATCACCGATCGTGATACCGGCAGAAGCAAGGGCTTTGGCTTTGTTGAGATGGGCGACGATCAGGCGGCGCAATCAGCCATTGATCGGCTGAACGGCACCATGCTGGGAAACCGCACCATCACGGTCAACCAGGCGCGTGAGCGCCAGGCACCCGGAAGCAGAGGCTCCGGTGACCGCGACAGACGCTCTTCAAACAGAGGCGGCTATCGCAGCCCACGGTACTAAATCCCGCGTTTAGCACACACAAAAAAGCAAGAGGCGAACAATTTTGTTCGCCTCTTGCTTTTGGCGAACAATAGCCGAAACCCGAAGGATAGAGACCCACGAGTTTTCCCTCTAGCATTTTCCCCGCGATACCTCTATAATATTGACATCCGAGCGAGCTATCGCTCGCCCTGGCAATTCACACAAATCCGGGGGGTAGCTGCGCAATTCATTGCGCCAGGGCCGGGCGCGATACATCGGCCCCTACACCGGGTAAGGAGGGTAGGTCATTATGCCTGTTTCTGCCGTTTCTCTCGTGCTGATCGCGATTATCGGCTATCTTTGGGGTTCGATCGCTTCGGGTTACTGGATGGGAAAATTGCTGCGCGGCAAAGATTTCGATGTCCGCCACTATGGGAGCCATAAAACGGGAGCAACCAATGTCCGGCGCACGATGGGCAATGGGCCTGCCCTCGTCGTTCTCCTGATTGATCTCTCAAAAGGTATCGGCCCTGCGCTGATCGCCACGCTGGTTCCCTTCTTTTTCAATACCGGTTGGGGACCCACGGTAGCGGGCCTGGCCGCCCTGATCGGCCACTGTTTCCCAGTATTTATCGGTTTTCGCGGCGGGCGCGGCGTCTCAACGGGCGCGGGCGCGATCCTGGTTATTTCCCCCTTCACCTTCCTGCTCTCGCTGGTGGCAACCATCGGCACCATTGCTATCTCGCGCTTCGTCTCGCTCGGCTCCATTGTCGGCGCGCTGACTTCCATTACCTGCGGCATCGTATTTTATTTCGTGGGCCAGGCCAACCCCGCCTTCTTCGCTCATGTCAGTTTCGCGCAAATGGTGTTCCTGGTGGCCGGGCCAGCGCTCGTCATTCTGCTCCATTACGATAACATCGGGCGCTTGCTGAGCGGGAAAGAGCGCAAGCTGGGCCAAAAAGAAGCTGTCGCCTCTTCCAACTCATGAGAGGCATCGCGCCATACATGTCCTCTCGTCGGGAAGCAATGCAGCGCAGCGGGCCTGATGCATTGCTTCCCGACCATTACTGCTTGTTCGCGTCATAGCCCGTTTTGAAGACCGGCAGCGCCTCGATGAAGTATTCCGCTCCCGACATGATCGTCCAGAAACCAGCGATCAGCAGCACAATGTCCGCGAGCAGCAGCAAGATGTTAGGAAAGGTGACGGTATGGCTATTGAACGCCAGCAGCAGAGGAAAGAGCGAGAGACCCTGCGCGCTCAGCCCTTTTGCCAGCATGACCCCACCTATTGCCAACAGGGTAATGAAGGTTTTTTGCTTCCCCCACGGGCCAGCCGGAATGACCTTGCCTTTGGACGCCGCCATTGAACGCAGACCCATCACCAGGAATTCGCGCGTGATGATGATGACCACCAGCCAGGCCGGGACGAGGCCAAGCTGCACCATCGCGATCAGGATGGCGGTCACAAAGATTTTATCGGCGGTCATGTCCAGGAAGATGCCTATTGACGAGACGACTTTGAAACGGCGCGCCAGGTAGCCGTCGAATAAGTCAGTAATCGACGCCAGGACGAAGAGAACGGTGGCTACCAGAAAAAAGACTGGTTGATCGATCAGCACAAACACGAAGATGAGCAGCGTTGCCACTAACCTGCTGGCGCTCAAGATGTTCGGTATCTGTTGTTTCATAAAACTATGCTCCTTACAAGAGGATACTGCCTGTACAGGCTGCATGTAACGTCTGCTATGGTTCGTGATCGCGATACCAGAGTTGCCGTGTGCTGCTGCTACTCAGTATACCCCCGGCAGCCTGGATGCGTGCAATGTCGGCAGCCGTGCGAATGAACCCGCCGGCGATGAACGGGCCGGGAAGCAACTGCCGCAAGGTAGGAGCGATCTCCGGGAAAATGATGCCGGGAAGCACCTCGATAATATCGGGAGCAGCGCGCGCGATGGTACGCACGCCGCTTTCCAGCGCCGAGTCTTCCAGCAAGAGCAGACGCTGGATCGTTATCATCCCCTCGGCCTTGCCCGCTGCGACCAGTTGGGCGCGACTGGTGATGATGGCATCGACGCCAATCTGATGCAGATACTGGATGCCGGCGCGGTCTTTGCCAATCCCGCTCACGAGATCGACATGCACAACCAGCCCCTTGCCATGCTCGTGCGCCGCGCTCACAAAGGGCGCCAACTGAAAGGCGTCTCCTTTCAAAACGAAAAGGAGCAGCGCATCGGACGCCAGCGCCACCGGAATATCGTCGTTCGCTTTGATCGCTGCCGCCACAGGAAACAGGTGAGCCAGGCGCAGAAATTCTTGTTTTGTCATAAATGTTGACCACTTTACATGAGTTAAAAAATACACTTGACAAAAGGGCTTATGTCAGGTATCCTAATTATAGGCGAAACTCTCCACTGTTGTATAGTTAGAGCGCGGCCGCTATATCTTTTCCACGCGGGTGACTGGCTGTTTTCCCGAATGGTCGTTACATCCGCTTGAAATTGATGGGACAACTGAATACCTGCGTAAGGACAGTGAAATGAAAAGTCCTGAGCCACCTGATATTACTAGCTTTAGTATGTCCGGGCAGGCTTGGGACTTTGTGTTTTTCTGCTGTTACATGGAGGTGCAGCATGATCATCCAGTCCAGTAGGTTTTTGCTCGATTCCCTGGCACGAGGCAGGTCTAAGACGATACCTGTCATTGAGAATCGTGTGCAATTCGCGCACGTCTTTGACATGCCCCAGATCAGCGCTGTTGTCTTGCGACATTGCAACCTGTTCGAATTCGCGGCTTTATTTGAGCGCGCGCATCGACGCGGGCTGACAGTGTATGTGAACATCGATCACATCGAAGGTATCCACGCCGACCCTGCTGGTTTCTCGTATCTGGCACAGCAACTGCACATAGTGGGAGTGATATCCAGCAACCCACGCAGTCTGTTCCTGGCAAAACAGGTCGGCCTGGAGACCATCCAGCGCATCTTTGCCGCGGATTCAACAGGGTTACACACCGCGCTCGAATCGGTGGATATGGCGACGGTAGATTTGCTTGATATTTCGCCGGCGCTGGTCATTCCCCACCTTCTCCCATTTCTGGAAGAACCGTTGCCGCTTCCCGTCATTGGCTCCGGGCTGATCCATACTCAGCAGCAGGTGCAGGAAGCGCTGCGCGCGGGAGCAGCAGGCGTCATCGTGACGCGCAGCGATCTCTGGCCGTAACTGCTCCTTCCTGGAGAGGCTTGAAAGGACCGCCATACTAGAAGCAGGGAGCAGGTTTATTCCCTGGCGTTTGCGTGCAGGCAATGATGCCTGTGCAAAGTATCTACCAACAGCATTGTTGGAGTGTTTTTGTAGGGGCTGTGGCTTGAAGGTCCGTATGTCGTACTGTAACGACGCTGCGCGCCTTGATCTTGCACCCAGCAAGCTCGGTTAACGCTCAGCAGAACGGATATCAGAAGCTGCGCCCTAGTAAAGAAAGGCTCACACACATGGCAAAGTACATTCTGGCCCTGGATCAGGGTACAACGAGTTCGCGAGCAATCGTTTTCGACCACAGCGGGTCGATTGTGAGCGTGGCGCAACAGGAATTCCCCCAGATTTATCCCGCGCCCGGATTAGTAGAACACAACCCGGAGGACATCTGGTCGAGCCAGATCGCCGTGGCCCAGGCGGCCATGAAGCAGGCCGGAGCGACGGCTGCCGATGTCGCCGCGATTGGTATTACCAACCAGCGCGAGACCGCCATCGTTTGGGAAAAAGCCACCGGCAAGCCTGTTTTCAACGCCATTGTCTGGCAAAGCCGCCTGACAGTTCCTATTTGTGACGAACTCAAAGCCAAAGGCTTTGACAAGGAACTGCGCGCGCGTACCGGCCTCGTGACCGACGCCTACTTCTCCGGCACAAAGGTCAAGTGGATTCTCGACAATGTCCCCGGCGCGCGCGCCAAGGCCGACCGCGGCGAACTGCTCTTCGGCAACGTCGATACCTTTCTGATGTGGCGTCTCTCAAAGGGCCGCGTCTACGTCACGGACTATACCAACGCTTCGCGCACCCTGCTCTTCAACATTTACGAGGGCAAGTGGGACGATGTCATTCTCAACGAGTTCGGTATCCCGCGCTCCATGCTCCCCACTGTCATGCCCTCCAGCGCCGTCTATGGCGAGACGGACGCCGAATTCTTCGGCGCCCCGATCAAGATGGCCGGTGACGCGGGCGACCAGCAGGCCGCGACCTTCGGGCAGGCATGTTACGAGGTCGGCATGGCAAAGAACACCTACGGCACGGGCTGCTTCATGTTGATGAACACCGGCAGTAAGGGCGTTCCCTCGCAAAATGGTTTGCTGACGACCATCGCCTGGGGCTATGACAATGCCCTCACCTATGCCCTGGAAGGCAGCATCTTCATCACCGGCGCGGCTGTGCAGTGGCTGCGCGACGGCTTACAGGTCATCAAGAGTAGTGTCGATGTCGAGGCGCTGGCGGCTACTGTACCCGATAACGGCGGCGTCTACCTCGTACCGGCCTTTGTCGGTCTTGGCGCTCCCTATTGGGACCCCAACGCGCGCGGCACCATCATCGGCCTCACGCGCGGCTCGACCGTTGGTCACATCGCGCGCGCCACACTGGAGTCGATGTGCTATCAGACGCGCGACGTCCTGGAGGCAATGGAAGCCGATAGCGGCGTCACCCTGAAAACCCTGCGCGTCGATGGCGGCGCGGTCGTCAACAACCTGCTCATGCAGTTCCAGGCCGATATTCTCGGCGTGGCTGTCCAGCGGCCAAAGGTCGCTGAGACCACCGCCCTCGGCGCGGCCTATCTGGCCGGTCTCGCCGTCGGTTTCTGGAGCAGCAAGGAAGAGGTGGCCGAACATTGGGCCGTTGATCGCACCTTTGAGCCGCAAATGAGCGCGGATCAGCGCAACAGCCTCTATAAGGGCTGGAAACGGGCTGTTGAACGCTCGCTGAACTGGGAGCAGGCGTAAGCGTAGGGAAACGATGATGAAATGTAACAAATTGGTTCGGGCATCCTGATAGAGCGGCAATGCTGCTGTGGCGGCGCAATTGATTGCGCCAGGATCGGCAAATCGGCCCCTACGGGCGCAATCAATCGCGCCGCCACAGCATCTCGGAATTACCGTCCTGTTGTGTTGCATCTCATTATCGTATCCCAGGCTCTCATTGGTGAGCGTAATCATACAGGAAAGTCTTTGTTATCGTTTTTCCAACTTTTCCCGCATCGGGAAAGAAAAGGAGCAAGTATCTATGGCAGCTCAGTCTATAAGCAGACCTTCTGCGCTATCCGGCACGTTCGGAGAAATGATCGGAGAGTTTTTCGGCACCTTTGTGCTGATCCTCTTCGGCGATGGCTGTGTGGCAGTCTTTGGGCTCTTTGGTACAACACAGGGGGTGGGATTAGGTGCCGGTACCTGGACGGTCATCATCTTCGGGTGGGGTCTTGCCGTGATGTTAGGCATCTACGTGGCAGGAGCGATCAGTGGCGCTCATATCAACCCGGCAGTGACGTTAGCCTTTGCCGTGAGAGGGAAATTTCCCTGGAGTAAGGTACTCCCTTACTGGCTAGCCCAGGTACTTGGTGCGTTTTTGGCGGCCCTTATTCTCTACTTCGTGTACCAGGGGGCGTTAAAGAATGCTTTGGGGGTCAATGGCCTGAGCCTTGGTCAGATTGCCTCGTCGCCAACGTTTGGTGGTAAGGGTTTGGGGTGGATTTTTTACACCGGCCACAGATCGTTTGTCGGAACATTTGGCGCCTTCGGCGATGAGTTCCTCGGCACTGCGCTGCTTGTTGGGATGATCTTTGCCATCGTGGATGTGCGCAACCAGCCGGTGCAGGCAAACCTGAATCCACTGATTATTGGCCTCTTGATCGTCGCGATTGGCGCCTCCTTCGGAGCGAACACCGGATATGCCATCAATCCCGCGCGCGACTTCGGCCCGCGCCTGTGGATCGCCATCGTCAGCGGTGGGGCCAGCCTCTCCGCGGACAATTACTACTTCTGGATTCCGATTGTCGCGCCCCTCGCGGGAGGCGCTGTTGGCGCCTTAGTCTACGACTTCACCATTCATAAAGTGCTGGAGGCGAGGGGTCTCCTGCCTTCAGGCACTGCCGAAACGAAGGGTGAGGCTGTGCGCGAACCCAGCGGCGGCGAGTAGGGGCGTGGGCTTGCCCCGCCCTTTCGCACCCGTGGCAAGAGGGTAGGGGCGTGGGCTTGTCCCTACCCTTTCGCAATCAATAGGAAAGGACGAAGATGCGCGCGTGTGGCGGGTGGACAAAGACAGGAACAAACCGAGGGAAGGGCGATGCTCGTCATCGCCCGGCCAACGGTTCGGTTCCAGGGCGATTGCAAGCATCGCTCCTTGATCTTGCCCCGGCAAGCTTGCCCTCTCGCAGCGCGCGGGTATCTTCAACACCATTATGCCTATGCAATCACTATCGTCAGCAGGACGCACGCAAAACTTTGCGGCTCTGGCAAACCAGCGCTATGACGTTCTCGTTATCGGCGGCGGCGTCACCGGCGCGGGCGTCGCCCTCGATGCCGCCGTGCGCGGGTACAAAGTCGCGCTGGTCGAGAAGGTCGATTTCGCCAGCGGCACAAGCAGCAAAGCGACCAAGCTCCTACACGGCGGCATTCGCTATCTACCCAACTTCGACTTCTCTCTGGTGCATGAAGCCCTGGTTGAGCGCGGCATTATCCTGCAAAACGCGCCTTTTCTCGCGCATCCACTCGGCTTTGTCTTACCGATTTACGCCGGCGATCGCCATCCTGTAGGGATACCGTTTAGCACGCCCGGCGGGGTCGGGATGGGTTTCATCCTCAATTCCGGGCTATTGCTCTACGATGTGATGGCCGGGCGGCGCAACGTGAGCAGGCATCGCCATTTGAGTCGCAGCGCCGTCTTGCGCATGGCTCCCGCTCTCATCAGCAAGGGCTTGAAAGAGGGCTTTATCTATTATGACGCGCAGACCAATGACGCGCGCCTGACGATGGCGCTCATTCGCACGGCTGCTCGCTACGGCGCGACGATTACCAACTACAGCGAGGTTACTGCTTTCCTCACCGCGGAGGGCAAAGTCACTGGCGCGCGCGTGCGCGACCGCCTCGGCGACCAGGAGATCACCGTCGAGGCGCGCCATTTCGTCAACGCGACCGGCATCCACGCCGAAGAGGTGGAAGTCCTGTCCGGCAAAGAGCCAACGGTGCAGGTAGAACCGAGCAAAGGGGTACACCTGGTCTTTTCCCGCGAAACCCTCAAGCTGGAAAACGTTGCCGTTGTCTTGCCGGAAACCGATGATAAGCGCATTCTCTTTATTGTTCCCTGGGAGTCGCGGGCCATTTTTGGCACGACGGACACCGGCAGTGGCGATCTCGACCATCCCATGCCGACGCGCGAGGACATTAGCTACCTGATGGGGCATCTCAATCGCTATCTTTCAGTTCATCTGACCGAGAAAGATATCATCAGCGCTTATGCCGGATATCGCCCATTACTGCGCCCGCGCAACGAAGATCATTCGACCGCGAAACTCTCGCGCACCCACGCTGTGCTGCAAAACCGGTCGGGACTGGTCTCAATCGTCGGCGGCAAGCTCACAACCTATCGTCGTATGGCGCAGGATACGGTCGATGTTCTCAATCGCCGCGATGGGGCTGCGCCGCTGCATCCGACGATGAATCTGCCGTTGTACGGCGCCGCCGGTTGGCCGGCGGCGAAACGCGACCTGGAAGCCAGGGGCGCGGCTCTGGGCCTCGACTCAGAGGTCACAGCGCACCTGGGACGCGGTTACGGCACAGAAGCAACTATGATCCTCGATCTCGTCGCAAGTGATAAAACCCTGGGCGCGCGCTTGATTGACGATTTGCCGTATATCCGCGCCGAAGTCCTGCATTCCTGCCGCGAGGAGATGGCGATGACTCCCTACGATATGCTGGCGCGCCGCACCTCGATCACCCTGGAAGATCGGCAGCGCGGCCTGGGTATCGTGGACGAAGTCGCCGCCATGATGGCGCTCGAACACCAGTGGTCGCCTGAGCAACGGCAGGAGCTGGTCGCCACCTTCCGCGACGCGATGCAGAAGGAGATCGCGGTTATAGAAGAAATGTAGGGCCGAGAGCCTCCCCGGAAGAGGTAATCATCTCGCACCCGATGCATTGCGCCCATAATGGGTACAGGGGTACAATGCATTATGTCCCTGGTAGATTGGGGACGCAATGCATTGTACCCCTCCATGAAAGAAGGAGATAGCATGAAGAAACTGATCAATAAGCCCGACGATCTCGTGAAAGAGGAACTGGCAGGAATGGCCGTTGCTCATGCCGACCTCATTCGCGTCGATTTCGAGCAGAACATTATCGTGCGCAAAGATGCCCCGGTACAGGGCAAAGTGGGCGTGATCTCCGGCGGCGGCAGCGGCCACGAGCCGATGCACGGCGGCTTTGTCGGCCACGGAATGCTCGATGCCGCCTGCCCTGGTGCGGTCTTTACCTCGCCCGTTCCCGACCAGATGCTCGCGGCAACCCAGGCAGTGAACGGCGGCATGGGCGTGCTGCACATTGTCAAAAACTACACCGGTGACATACTGAACTTTGAAATGGCCGCCGAACTGGCCGAGGCCGAGGGCATCCATGTCGCCAGCGTCGTCACCAACGACGACGTGGCCGTGCAGGACAGCCTCTACACGGCGGGACGACGCGGCGTCGGCGTCACAGTGCTGCTCGAAAAGATCGTCGGCGGCTTCTCGGAGACGCGCGCGCCATTAGACGCGGTAGCCGCGCTGGCGCGCAAAGTCAACGACCACGGGCGCAGCATGGGCATGGCGCTGACCTCCTGCACCGTACCTGCCGCCGGGAAACCGACGTTTGAACTCGGCGAGGACGAGATGGAGATCGGCATCGGCATTCACGGCGAACCGGGACGCCACCGCGTCAAACTCGCCTCCGCCGACGAGATCACTGAGATGCTGGCAGCTCCCATCATCGACGACCTCGGCCTCAAGTCCGGCGAGTCCGTGCTGGCCTTCGTCAATGGCATGGGCGGCACGCCTCTGATCGAACTTTACGTCGTCTACAATGCCCTGCATCATATCCTGCACGGCAAAAATATCACTATTGCGCGTTCCCTCGTCGGCAACTACATCACCTCGCTCGAAATGGCGGGCTGCTCCATCACTTTAGTGCGCATGGACGATGAACTGCTGAAATACTGGGACGCCCCGGTCCATACCCCCGCTTTACGTTGGGGCATGTAATGCTCTATCATTAGAAGATGCTACAGTTTGCTGTGGCGGCGCAATTGATTGCGCCGCCACAGCGTCGATTTATCTTTTTTGGAGGATGGAGCATTGTCTATGACCAACCAGGATATCATGCGGTGGTTAGAACACACCGCGGATGTTTTACAGGAAAATCGCGTCTACTTGACACAGCTTGACTCCGCTATCGGCGACGCGGATCACGGTATCAACATGGATCGCGGCTTTACTAGCGTGCGCGGCAAGTTTGCCGCTATGGCAACAATGGATAGTTCTACCTGTCTGAAAACCGTGGGAACGACGCTCGTATCAACCGTCGGCGGCGCGAGCGGGCCGCTCTATGGCACAGCGTTTTTGCGCGCGGGCATGGCCGTCTCGGGCAAGCAAGAATTGGCGGCGGCAGATATCGTTGCCATGCTCGAGGCTTTTCTGGGCGGTATTGTCGCGCGCGGCAAGGCGCATCCAGGCGAAAAAACGATGGTTGACGCGCTGACCCCGGCGCTCGCCGCCGCGAAACAGGCGCTCGCCGAAGGAGCCTCGCTGGCCGTCATCACACAGCGCGCCCATGAAGCCGCCGCGGAAGGCATGAAAGCTACCATCCCTATGCTGGCGACCAAAGGCCGTGCCAGCTACCTGGGCGAGCGCAGCATCGGCCACCAGGACCCCGGCGCGACATCAAGCTGGCTCATCTTAGGCTGTCTCGCGGAGGTTTGTCAGGATATGCTGTAGGGACGTAATAATGGACTTTTACACCATAATGTGGCTATTCCGCTGTGGCGGCGCAATGTATCGCGCCCTGGCGCGATACGTTGCGCCGCCACAGCCGCTCCATTGCAATCGTATCACTATTGCTGCGTCCATAGGGGGCAGGGAATAACGCGGATGGGGGATAGGGCCTTTATGGCTGCTCGTGCCTGAGGAGAATGTTACCATGACGGTAGGGCTGGTTATTGTTTCACACAGCGCCCAGTTGGCGGCAGGCGTTGCCGAACTCGTTTCGCAGTTGGTACAGGGCAAGGTTCCCGTCGCGCCCGCCGGCGGTGGCATTGATGGCATCCTGGGTACAGCCGCCGATAAGATCGCGGAGGCGATGGCCTCCATCGATAACCCCGATGGCACGCTGGTACTGCTTGACCTGGGCAGCGCCATTCTCTCGACGGAGATGGCCCTGGAGATGCTGGACGACGAACAGCGCCGCCATGTGCGCTTGAGTGTGGCCCCACTGGTCGAGGGCGCGGTCGCCGCGGCCATCGAAGCCGCGACGGGCAGTTCCCTGGCCGCCGTGCAACAGGCCGCCGAAAACGCCGCCAACCCCGCTCAACTCAGGCAAATGAAACCGCTCTCCCAAGAAACAGACGCAACACCAGCTGATGCTGGCGAGGGCGAGCTTGCTGGGAGTAAGATCAAGGGCAGCGGCTTGCCCCTGCCCTCGCCTGTCGCCACGGAAGCCGTCCCAGACAGCCTTGAAGCGCGATTGCTTCTGACGAATGCTATGGGCTTACATGCCCGCCCGGCCAGCCTCTTTGTGCAAACAGCGGCGCGTTTCC
>DATLSW010000216.1:0-5564 GCA_035533955.1 Ktedonobacteraceae bacterium
GCCTGTGATTTTCCAAACTGATAGCCGCCGGGCGAGGCGGCAAAAGCAAGCGAGGGGAGTAGAAGCGCCATCAATAGGCCGCCAATGAAACAGGAAAAGACGCCTGCCAGAAACCTGCGTGTTCCAGGCATTGTTTGTAGGTAGCTCAACGTCCTCATAAGCATTCTCCCCCAATAGGGTCATGTATTTGTCTCTTGAGTACCACGCTGTACTCACCGTCCCAGGCGGCGGCGCAAACTCTCCAGCATAGGCTGCGCTGCTGGGATGACACGGGCCGCGTAAGAGCATTCGCGCTCGGCATCGAGCAATTTCCCTTCCTGCTCATACACCTGGCTGAGCAAGAAACGAGCCTGGTAATCTTCGGGGCGCTGCCTCAGCGCGGTCACAAGGGCGCGTTCGGCCACGGGCCATTGGTTCAAGCGAAATGCCATCTGCCCGACCTTCTGATGCATAATCGCCTGCGCAGGAGACAGCCGCGCCGCTTCCTGATATTCGCGTAGGGCCGCATCAAACTGGTTCGTCTCCTCGTAGCATTGCGCCAGCCGCTGGTGCGACTCAACGTCACTCGGATTGAGACGCAGCGACTGGATATATTCAGGGATGGCGGGCAATGGCTGCCGCCGCAGAAAGAGCGAGACATCGGCCAGCAACTTATGGGTTTCGGAGTCGTTCGGGTTGAGCTGCAACGAGCGAGTATACGCCTGGTACGCCTGATCGATGGCGGGCGGCTTGCGACGCGCGAAGACCTGCCCGAAGAGGCGATGCACCAGCGCGTTATTCGGCTCGACCACGTATGCCCGCTGCACGGCGACATAGGCTTCCTCGATGCGATTCGCGTTCATATAGCTCAGGGCGGCATTAAGATGAACGCCCGCCGGGCCGGTGGTGGAATGGTGCGTGGAAGCGGCAGGCGTACTCGGTGTCGGCGGATTGGACGACCGCACCGCGTTGGGTACGTTGGGTACGACAGCAGCGCCGGCAGCATTCACGGCCACCGGCGGCAGGCCCATGATCGCGCGCTCCATTTCGCCCGCGCTCGGCCAGCGCTGCTGGATTGACGGCGCGAGCGCACGTATTAAAATTTGTTCAAAGCCGGGCGAGACGTCTGGCCGCAGCGCGCGCACCGGCGGGAAAGTGAAGATATCCGGCTTATTATTCGCCGCGTCATGGCGCGTGAGCAGGCGGTGCAGCGTCGCCCCCAGGGCATAGATATCGCTGCGCGGCTCGGCGTTACCCGCCATCTGCTCAAACGGCGCGTAGCCGATAGTCATGATGACCGTCGATTGCCGCTGCGGTTGAAAATTGCGAGCGATGCCGAAGTCGATCAGCTTGATCTCCTCGCGACTCGTGACCATGACGTTCGAGGGTTTGAGATCGCGGAAGATGATCGGCGGCGTCAGGCTATGCAGATAATTGAGAACGCTGCACAACTGCTGCCCCCAACTGCGCACACGCGCTTCGGGCATGCCGCGCGCGCCGTTTACACCCATCACCGTGCCTTCTTGTTCCAGGACGTCGCCCAGCGTGCGCCCCTCGATAAAATCCATCACCAGGTAATGTTTGCCATCCTCCATAAAATGGTCGCGCACGCGCGGAATACAGGGATGGTTCAAGTCGAACAACAGTGTCGCCTCACGGTCAAACCACTCGACGGCCTGAGAGCGTTCAGCGTCATTCTGGAACTCATCCAGCATTTCCTTGACGGCGCAAGGACGGTTGAAGCGCACATCGACGGCACGGTAGACCGCGCCCATGCCACCTGACGCGATAGCGCGTTCGACGCGATAACGCCCGCCGGAGAGTTCCGCGCCGGGAGCCAATCGCTTCGGGTGACTGTTGCTCGCGCCGCCGGGGCCGGGCAGAGACGGCGTCGAGGGCAACAATGGACTACCTTCGCTCTGAGGCAAAGACGGATTACCGATAGAAGCTGCATTATTCGGGTCTATTGGGTAATTATTCATCGTGTGCTATTCTTTCAATCCCAGGCGGGACATCAGCTTTCCGGCCAGAAACCGCCTCCAGGTTCCCATCTCCAAACGGATGCATCAGCCTTTTAGCCCTACCAATTATGTTCGGCTATAATGAGGGCATTATAGCATATTCTTGAGAAATTGAACAATGCACATGATCACCGTAGGACTGCGAGATAGCACACACTTCCGTCATTCCGCGCGCAGGCGCAGCATGTCCAGAAAGTTCCATGATTTCAGGTCGCGTTCTGAGTGGAAGCGCAGCAGGCCGCGCATCGCCATCTCTGTTTCGCTTTGCAGGGACGAGTCCAGGCGCAGGCGCGGCACATCGGACCACGCGCTGCGCTGGAGCATTCGCAGCACTTTGAGGGCGTTGACGGACAACGAGCGCGTCCAGAAGCGCGAGCAGCGCGGGCAGAGCGCGCCGCCCAGCGTGGGGGAAAAGCCGTTCTCTTCGGGCAACAGCGCGCTGGCGCAATGGGCGCACTGGCGAAAGGCCGGTTCGTAGCCAGTCTCGGAAAGCAGGTGAATCTCGAAGTGGCGCAGCAGCAGGTTCGAGCGCGTATATGCCTGACCCGATGCGCCGGGCGTCTCCAGCGTTTTTTGGCGCTGCATCTCGATGCTATCGGCTTCGAGGACGCGCAATCCCTGGAGCATCAGCGCATAGACATCGGGCTGCGGCGTATGCTCCTCGATAAAGCGGTCGATCAGTTCGGCGAGATAGAGGCCGCAGGTCATATGCCAGAGGTCGTCGCGCAGGCGCAGGAAGCTTTCGCGATTCTCGGCCTGTGTGATGATATCCAGGTTGCGACCGAGCGCGAGTTGCAACTGGCTGTGACTGAGGTATTCGAGATGCCCCGCCTTTTTGCTGGTAGTGCGGCGAATGCCCTTGGCAATAGCATGAAACTTGCCCTTGTTGGGCGTAAACAGCGTTAAGATGCGATCAGCTTCGCCAATGTCGGTGCGACCGAGAATAATGGCTTCGGTGGGGTAACTATGAGGCTGTCGCATGGATGATATCCTCGTCGGAGGTGAGGGCGGGGCAAGCCCACGCCCCTACGGGCGTACAGTGGGAAGCATATGCACGGATAGCGCAAAGAACAACACAATCGCCGGGTAAAAATGGGAGGCGACGAGCGGATTCGAACCGCTGCGTGCAGCTTTTGCAGAGCCGTGCCTTACCACTTGGCTACGTCGCCTTGATTCCAAACAAAAAAAGAGCGGGAGACGGGGATCGAACCCGCGACTTTCTCCTTGGCAAGGAGATGCTCTACCACTGAGCCACTCCCGCAATGATTGAAACTTTCGCTTCAATATGCTTGCAGGAATAAAATATCACATTCTTACGATTTTGTCAACAGGATTTTGCCGAGATTCAAGGCAATTTAAAAGACATGATTCGTTGTCTTTCCTCACACCTTCGGCGTTCGCTGAGAAGTATGGTTGAGATGTGGCGGCTTTCAGCCTGCCACATCTCAACCATACTTCTCAAAACAGGCTCGCTAGCAGGCCAACACGAGCAAAGAGACAACCGTGACATTACCCTGAAAAGCGGCGTTAATCAACGGTGAAGCCGCGCTCTTTGAGCAAAGCAATAACTTGTTCGAGATGTTCGTGTGGAACGCGCACGAGACGACCCTCGGCGGGGACGGCAGCGTCCAGCAGGACGCGCAGGGCATCGTCGGCGCGCACATCTTGCAGTGCCTGCTCCGAGAGATACAGCATGGGCATCTGCTCGACGCGAACGGAAGAATGCTCTCCGTAGCCGCCGCCCCACAGTTTCAGACGCATCAGGAAAGAGGCTGGCACGCCGCCATCACCGTATGCTTGCAAGAAGCGAATGATGGCGCTCAGCGCGAGGCCGCTCTCAATGGCGTGCTGGATGGTGGCGGGCGTGATACGCGGCCAGGACGTCTGCTCATCGCGCGTGGTGAATTGCGCGACTTCGGCGGCGAGGTAGAGATCGACCACGGCATAGAGGGGCCGCAGCAAACCATCGTCGCGTAACTGCCATTGCGGGCCACGCGCGCCGCGGCGTTCGCCTTCGCCCAGCGCGTCTTGTTCAGGCGCAGGCGTAATGGCTGGCAGATAATTCCGCTGCCAGAGTACCGCTTGCAGCGCGGGCAGGCGAGACGCGACAGCTTCGGCCAGTGTGGATGAAAGCCGCCGCCTGAACAGCGCGCGCGTCGCCTCGTCCGCCAACAGGCTATCCAGCAGCGCCGGATCGTCAACCTCGATCAGCGCGGCATTCTGCCAGAGTTCGACGCGGCGCGCCTGCCGTTCCCACTCCGCCAGCGAGTAGCGCACGTTTTGCGGGATATCGATGCCAGGATCGGCAGCCCCTTGCAGGACAGGCAGGATGTCCTCGACATGCAGCCCCAACTGGATAGCGCGCGTCACGCTGGCTTTTGTCAGGCGATATTGCGCGATATGCTCCAGCTTGACGCGCTCGGCAAAGCGATCCAGCTTGACAAGCAAGCCCTCAGAAACGGGAGCCAGCACGATCAGTTCGAAGTTCGGCTGCACAATTAATTTCCCGCTCAAGGGCGGTGACTCGTTTTCCCCGGTTGCTGCTTCATCCGCTCTGGCAAGAGACAGATGCGGGCTGACGCGAAACTGGTTGACATGGCCCTCCAGCCTGGTTTCGATCAAGCCGAGCCAGTGCAAAGGGCCGAGCAGAAGAGCGCGAATGAAGCCGCCTTCGACCAGGTACCATCCCTCGCGCGGCGTCAGCCAGCCCTGGCGCAGGCGGAAATCCCAGCCGTAGGGATTGCTGCCGATGGAATAGCGATCCGCGCGCGCGCCATACTGGCGCGGGAAGAGCAGGTAAGGCATATAAAGCTTGGCACGGGCGATGAAGGCGAAAATATCTTGCCACGCCGCCGCTTCTTGCAGCAGACGCTCAACCACCATCTGGCGCGAGCGCACGACCTCTTCATGGGCTGCATCAAGCGGTTGGGGGCCAGGACGCGCCGCGACATTCGGCAGGAAAGCCAGTTCATCCCAGAACGGCGAGTGCAGCCACGCGCGCGCGCAGCGCCGCAGCCGTTCTGGCAGCGGCAACGCGAAGAAATCCTCGGCGGGCGCGCCCTGAAGCATACTGTTGCGCACGCGCAGTAAGCCCAGTTGCTGCAGCAGCAGGCGCACAAAAAGCAGACGCGGCACATCCATTTCGCTGTGAACCTGATCGGGCGAGATGTCCACACCGAGGGTATCGGTGATCTGGCGCAGCGCGGAGCGTGCGAGCATCCCGCTGCTGACCAGCGGCAGCCCTTCGCGCACCACGGAGACGATTGACCAGTAGAGGTAAAGCGTGCGCTGAAAGGCGCGAATACCCTCAGCGTTCTCGTCAAAGAGCATGGCAACGGGTTCCGCGCGCGCCTGCTCCGCCGCTGTATCAACCTGTTTGCACACAGCCTGTCGCACGGCATAGGGTACGATCAATACGCCGTCATAGACGCCGTTCGTATAATCGCGTCCGGCGAAATTCGTCTGCCTGCCCCAGAAGAGCAGCCCTTTGACCAGCAGGTGGTGCAGAGCCTGTTCGTAAGGGCCATGCGGATGAGGGGTAGGATACAACGCGCTGTCCTGGTC
>DATLSW010000217.1:0-5156 GCA_035533955.1 Ktedonobacteraceae bacterium
CTGTTGCAGAAGATGAGTGATGTTCCAGTGAGAGATGCTGCTGGCGGCGATGAGGTCGCTGGTGGTATGCCAATCGCCATTGCAGAGCAGGCAAAGCAGCAGGCGCACGCGCTGGAAATCGATGCCCCACGCTTGCGCCAGCTCGTCATACAGCCTTATAAGCTGTTCGCGGCTCGTATTGTCTATTGTTGGTTGGTGTTCCACGGGATAGTCTCTCAATTCGGATTAATTACCACATGTATTGCCCGCCATCCACTACGATTTTTTGTCCGTTGATGAAACGAGATTCGTTAGCAAGCAACAACATCACCGCATCAGCGACATCTTCGGGTGTCCCTATCCGTTGCAGCGGAATCGTTGCCGTACGCTCTTGCAGTACATCAGGATCATCAAGGTGAAAGCGTTTTTCAGCCTCTTCTGTTCTTGTCAGTCCAGGAACAATGGTATTTACTCGTATTTTCGGACCTAGCTCTAATGCCAAACATTGTGTCATGATCATGATCCCAGCTTTCGATGCACAGGTATTAATTCCATTTTTTCGCCCACGAATTCCGGTAGAGGCTCCGATATTGAGGATGACTCCACCTTCATCTTGCTGGAGCATGTATTGGGAAGCAATCTGGGAACAGAAAAAAGTTCCTTTCATGTTAGTGTTTACAACATGATCCCAATCCTCTTCTGTCAAGTCGTGAAGAGGTTTGTCAACTACACGGGCAGCATTATTGACAAGAACGTTCAATGATTGAAATGTCCGAACTGTTTCCTGCATTAGCATTCCTACTGCTTGTCTATTTGATATATCCGCTTTGATCAGCAATACATGAGGGGTAATCTGTTGGCAAAGTTGCAAAGTTTGCTGAGCTTGCGTATCATCAGAAACGTAGTTTAATACAATATTATAGCCTTGTTGTGCTAAACGAAAGGCAATAGCCTTGCCAATACCTTTTGTACTACCTGTAATCACTGCTGTCTTACTTTTCATAAGGGCTACCTGACTCGTTTCTGTTTTTCGTAGTACGTTTACTTTATAGCAAGAATACATCTGCCAATTCTCTGACCCGTGATTCATGCGGCCAAACATTATTTTTTGCGTCTTTGTAGATAGCAATAGCTTCTTGACGACGTTGATGACTGTTCAAGAGCTTTGCTCCCTGAATCGAACGTTCCATCAATGTACAGAATAACCCTAAATCTCTCAAAGCGAGAGCAGTTGCTGCCTGATGATTGAGAATCTCGTAAAGAATGCGATCAGGAACACTTCTCTTCGCTTGAAGCGTTTCAATCTGGGCAAAGGCATACCAGGCTTTCTGGTCATAACCGCGATCTGGATAATGTTGTGTCAAAGCAAGATAAGTCAATCCTTCTTCCAGGATAGTGGAAGCAGGGCTAAATTCTGCATAGATAAAGCTGGGATCGTCTTCAGGGGTGCCAGGATAGATTTCACGAGCTATGTCCTGATAAGAGAGGGCCACTTGTTCTTGTCCCTGCTGTGCAGAGACAACAGCCAGTTCTGCATAAAGGCGTGATAGCTGTAAAGGCGAAATTTTCTTATCATGGAGTAACCCCTGTTGATAGATATGTGCTGCTTTATGAGGATTCTTGCTGTAATAGGATGTACTTGCCAGAGAAGTAAGTGCAGAGACAAGCAAACTTGGGCTCTCAGCAATCTCACCAAAATAGACGGCTTGCTGGCAATGAGCGGCTCGCGCTTTGAGATCGTTGTAATGTAGGGCTGCAATGCCCTTTAGCCGATAGCCTTGCGTAAGGAGGCTGGCTGCTGTTTTCCGGTATTCTGACGGTTGCTCAACGAGGGTAGTAAGAGTTGGGAAATAGGCCGAGAGTACTTCTTCGATGATGGCAAATTCTCGTCCTTGCATCAAATGCCAGCAACTCTTGATGCTGGCGGCGCATTGCGGTAAAAATTCCTCAACACTGATGGCAGTTAGGGGTTTAGCTGCTGTGTTTCCTGATGGAAGGAGCGCAGTTTTCAGAAGATTTAGCATATCTTCTTCGTTCTCAAAAAGACTCACGCTTATTATTGCCCCTAAGAATTGCCGGAGGAATTCGCGTCGTACTTTGTCCATGTGTAGCGTTTCTTGTTCCTGACCTATTATGGTATCGCATTGCTGAGGTGATGATGTAGCGTTTAGCGCCGCCTCTATTGTATCACGCACTGGTTCTGGCAAGGGAACGGCGATGTCCCGGTTCATTTCTGATACATCGGCTTTTGGTTTCTCTAAGACGCCTTGCTCAACTTTGGTGGCAGTTGGCATATTGATAAAGCCTAACTCGACGGCAGACAGGTTGTACAACTGGCAGAGTTTACTACGATAGAATGGGATAGGTCGATGAATGCCCGCTTCCCAGCGACCTACCATATATAGGTTGACTGCCGCGGCTTTCCCTTCCGCCTCACACAAGCGTGCGATCTGATCCGCGACCTCGTGCAGTGACCAGCCGCGTAATTCGCGCTCTTTTCGTAAAAGACTGTTTGGTTGCTTGTGTTGCTTCGATGCCAATATTCCACCTCTTTCTGTATTCTGCTCCACGCTGCCAATCTTGCCTGCATCGCCAGTTGTCATTGTATATGAAGTTTTCCCGCGTTGACAAGGTGAAGATACGTTTCGGCTAACAGATGACCAATGGTTGATAAACATCCAACACATGCTCCGCATTCTCAATCACGGCTGATTTGTGTACTATACAGGGTAGTTACAAAATAGCAGGACAAGGAGAACACTCATGACCAACTCCACGCGCAACACATCCTTACGGCTGTACATGGATCAGTATGAATTGACAGAGCATGAGGTGGCGCGCATCGCCGATGTGCCGCTCGTGACGTGTGGCGCGCCGCGCGCGGGCAGCCCATCGCGGAGGCCCACGCTGCCGCTATTCGCAAGGCGTTGTGGCGTCTTTCCGGCGATTTCTATGCTGGCCCGATCGAGACTGGCACAGAGGCGATCATCAATCTGCAAACCTATCGCGAGCAGAGGAGCAACGCTCAATGAACAGACCGCTTCTCCCAAATCCTGAACGCAGACAGATCGGCCCGTATGTTGTGCGGTTCGTCGCAAAGGCATTGCAGATTGCTCTGGCGAGCGCGCCGGAGCAGGCGCTGGTGAATATGGAGATGGAGGCGGCGCTGGAACTGGCCGATTGGCTCGCGCTCTGCCGTGGGCGACTCTATCAGACGGTGATGCGCGATGGTTTGGAGATGGTCAAAGCGCAAATACGGGCAGGGTATCACTGCCGGAGCCGGAGGAGCCGGAAGCGCGCGTGGTTTACGTGTCGCCGTCCAGTTGTGACGAAACGCTGATTGCGATGGCGCGGGTGGCTGGCGTCGCGCTGGCCTGCGACCTCTGCCATCACCTGCTCTGTGCGGAGTGCTATAATTGCCACAATCGGCGCTGCCGCCAGTACTGCCCGCTGGAAGAGGGTCATGGGAGCGCGAGATGAACAGCGCTGCCTAGCGACGCGACGCTGGCTCGTCTTGCGGCGGCGCGGCGGCGGCCACGGGCGCGCGCAGGAGTTCCTCGCGCACGATGGTCACGTCCGGCGGGGCGTTGATGCCGATTTTGACGCGCTCCCCCTCAACGGCTAACACTGAGATGGTAATGACCCCATCCAGGATAATGGTTTCGCCAACTTTTCTGCGCAGGACTAACATAGAACGCCGCTCCTCGTGAATGTAATGAGCCAGGCTTCCTTGCGGTACGCAGGCATCAGATCGATGGAGTGTACCAGCTCCCTTATGTTCCTGGCGTCTCTTTTCTTGCTTGTTTACAACTCTACGTATATAACATAGATTTGGATGTATGTTCGCCTCTGGATCTGTGGCGGCGCACAATTCATTGCGCCAGTCAGCAGCAATCAGGGCCGATCCGGGCGCAATGAATTGCGCCACTACATCATCGGCTCCTACGATTCGTCGAGAAAGTGCGTCCAGTTCTCTAGCAATCGCTCGGCCAGCTCCGCGCCAGAAATATGATAGACGCCCGCTTCAACCTGGCTGCGCACGCGGGCGATATGTGCCTCGCGCTGCTTTAGCGGCCGCTCGCTTGCCAGCAGCCCGCGCTTGATCGCGAGTTGTCGCGAGAGGCTGGCTACGCTCTTGTTCGGCGTTAGCTCCTCGGCGGCAGCCTGCTGCGCGAGTGGATTCTCGTTCATTCTCTGTTGTAGAGGCGTTATAGAAAAACTATTGGTGGTCATTCTTCCCTCTTTCCGGCAAATGGGCGACAAAAGTAGGCCAGAAATCCTGCCGGTTTCGCCCATCGCCACTCCATGCCCGTCCTTTCTCCTATCGGCATCCTTTGCTGCTGGCATAAGCCTTCCTGCTATGGACATCCTCTGATCGTTCAGAATAAACGATTCTCGGTGGCCGTCGTCGTCATGGATAGCAGCTTTTGACGCTTCCGGGAGAGTGAACGAGAAGGACGATGTTCCGACCCTGGATGGACATTCAACGCGGCGCGCAAGCGCAAAATGGCCTGCATGTGCAACTGGCAGATGCGCGACTCGGAAACTTTCAGAATGGCGCTGATCTCCTTCATGGTCAGTTCTTCAAAATAGTATAACGAGAGTAAGAGACGCTCGCGTTCAGGCAGGTGATCGATGCCTGCCGTCAGTGACGCGAGCAGTTCGCGTTGTTCTGTCAGTTCAGATGGGCTTGGAGAGCGAGCATCCTCGATCAAATCGCTCAACGAGGTGATTTCATCATCCTGCGCCAACGACATGAGCGGAGCATCCAGGGAAAGGATGACGATGCCCACTTCGAGCAACATCTGGCGATAGCGTTTGAGCGGCACTCCTACTTCGTCAGCCGCTTCCTGCTCGTTAGCAGGACGCCCCAGGCGTTGCTCGAGGACAGCCAGCGCCGCTTCGATCTGGCGCACGCGCGTGACGGCGGAACGCGGCATCCAGTTGAGGGCGCGCAGTTCATCGATCACGGCTCCTCGAATACGGGCGGTGGCAAAAGCCTCGAAACGCACTCCGCGTGACGGATCAAAGCGATCAATGGCATTGATCAGCCCGATCATGCCATAGCTGTAGAGGTCTTCCGACTCCAACAGGCTGGTCTGGGGGATGCCCAATCGGTTCACAGTGAAGCGAACCAGCGGGGCGTATTCGCTGATCAGTTCGTCTCGTAATTCGGG
>DATLSW010000218.1:0-14447 GCA_035533955.1 Ktedonobacteraceae bacterium
GTGACATCGTGGAAGGCCGGGTATTGCTGCTGCGCGTTGAAGAGCGCGTAGAGCGTGGGGCTGGCAAAACCGACGCGCGGCTTGCTCTGTGACTGCAAATACTGGTTGATCAAGGCGGTACTGCCTGCCCAGAGAGGCGCGCCCGCGCTGGTGCCGCCGACGTTGATCCAGCCCGATGATGGGCAGCCCGCGTTCGTCACGGTGCAATACATGGCGTAGCCTGCGTTGGGGTCGGCATCGGCGGAGACATCCGGCACTTCGCGGTAGCCATTGCTGTATTGATTTTGCACGCCGGGGCCGCTCTGCCAGGATGGCCGCTTGAAGGTGTTGCTGAGGCCGCCGCCTCCGCCCGCGCCTTTCGGCCCGCGATTGGTCGCGTTCGGATTTGACCACACCGACTCGCTGCCATACGCGCCATTGTTCAGTTGCAGCGTCGTGCCGCCGACGCTCGTGACATAGGGGTCGCTGGCGGGAGAATCCACAGCGAGGTTGGTATCCTGGCAATCATACGCGCCGGAGTCGCCGGCAGCCGCGAAGAAGCTCATGCCCTGCGCCGCGCCCTGCTTGAAGATATTGTCAAGGGTTTGTAACTCCGCCGGACCGCTGCTGTTCTCGCACAAGCCCCAGCTAGTCGATACGATCTGCGCCTTGTTATCGGTCACGATGCGGTTATACAGGTCATTCAAGCCTTGCGTCGTGTTCGGCGCTTCATAGACAAGCTGATTCGCGTGCGGAGCCATCGCCGCGGCGATCTCGATGTCAAGTTCGACTTCAATTGCGCCCTGGCCTGCCGCGCCGCTCGCGCCGTCTACCAGCACATTATTGATCGTCGGCGTCCCCAGGTTGTAGTACTGGAAATATTGATTCACGTCGTTTTGTTGGTAGCCGTCCAGTTCAAACAGCGCGATGGTCTGGTTATCGCCCAGGATATTCGCGTTTTGCAACGGCGCGCTATCATAGGCTCCCTCCAGGTCTTTGGGCGCGTAGCCGCTGGTTGGCCCGCTCGCGGCTCCGGCGGCGTGATGCAGGCGAGATGTTTGCAGTTGGTAGAGCGGCTGATATTGCACGCTGTTATCGAGGCCGCTAATTGAAGCGATCAAGGGGCTGATCGAGGCTGGAACGGCGGGCGCGGCGGCGTTGGCGTAAAAGGTGCGCGCGCCCAACTGATAGGTGTTGATTTGCGTATTGAAGGCTTGCTGTACCTGGGCTACCGTGCCGCTCACATCGATGAGCAGATTGTTGGAAGCGACACCTATTACCGTCAATCCCTGGCTTTGTAGATAGGTCACTACTTGTTGCACCTGGTCGGATGTGGGTGCGAAAAGCTGGTTGAATTGGTCGGGCGTCAGGAACTGGTGATAGGTGGCGGATTGCGGATCATACATGACGCTGAGCAGGCTGTCCAGTTGATCCTGGTTTTGCAACTGCAAGCCGACAGAGAGGTTCAATTGCTGGCTCGCATCGACTGCCTGTACCATTTGCGCCTGTTGCACAAGCGGCGCGACCTGCCCGGCAAGAGTGATGGGCTGACTTCCATCAGCGCGGGCTGAGAAAATACGCAGCGTCAGGAAGCTGGCGGCAAGCAGGACAATGGCGGTGGCGCTAAATAAAATGGTTTGTATAAAATTTCGTCGCATACAGATTCTCCGCTCTACCCACAACGTAAAGTAAAATACTGCTGAACGAATAAACGAGACAGATTGCGAAATTTGCGTGCAAAAATTCAGGTTCAAAGTCGCGTCTGCGGCGCTTAATCAGGAGCCTGCTTGCGTGCCTGTATGAGAGAAAAAAGACTCATAAATGGCCCTGTCATCGAGCGCGGAAGGCGCGACAAAATGATCGCTGATGTGATATGATGAAGGCAAAAGAATTCTCACCCTTTATCATTGGCAAAGGTTTTGTGTAGTATGGCTATTATGCTGAAATCACGACAACAAATAGCGCAATTGCGCGAGGCAGGACGCGTTGTTGCGGAGACGTATGAAGTGCTGCGTCCGCATGTTGTGCCGGGCGTGTCAACCGCCGAACTGAATAAGATCGCCGAGGACTATATTCGCGGTCGCGGGGCCATCCCATCGTATATTGGCTATGGCGCGCAACCAGCCTCCCGAGGGCATCCCGCTATTCCAGCGTTTCCGGCCACGATCTGCGTGGCCGTCAACGACGTTATCTGTCACGGCATTCCCAGCAAAAAGGATATCTTGCAGAATGGCGACATCATCGGCATCGACATCGGCGTCCACTATAACGGCTGGGTGGGCGACTCCTGCGTGACCTTTCCCGTCGGGCAGATCAGCGAGGAATCGCAGCGACTGCTGGATGTGGCGAAGCGATCGATGGAGATTGGCATCGCACTGGCGCTTCCCGGCAAAACGCTATACGACATTGGCGCGGCCATCCAGGATTACGCCGAGAGCAACGGTTTTTCGACCGTGCGGGAGTATGTGGGTCATGGTGTCGGGCGTTCGCTGCACGAAGACCCCGTCGTCTTCCATTACGCCTATAAAGACGCGCAGAAAGTGAAGCTGCGGTCCGGTATGGTCTTCACCATCGAGCCGATGATCAACGCGGGCGGGCCGGAAACGAAGGTCAAGCCTGATCGCTGGACAGTTTGCACGGCTGACGGCAAACGTTCCGCGCAATTCGAGCATACACTCGCCATTACCGACGGCGAACCGGAAATCCTGACCGTCCTGTAATTACGGCGTCGGATCAGGTATTGGCGAAGGAGTCGGAGTCGGGCTGGGCGTGGGACTGGGCGTCGGGCTGGGTGTTGGCGAAGGAGTCGGAGTCGGCGTAGCCGTTGGCGAAGGCTTCGGCGTGGCAGTCGGCGTTGGCGTGCCGTTCGTCAGGTTCACCACGTACAGGATCACATTGGTTCCCACTGAGATGCTCGTTCCGCTCTTAGGGTCTACCCTGGAGACAATATTCGCCTGTTTTGTGGGATCGATGCCCGCGGATCGTATGGTGAAGGGGATATTTTTGCTATTCAGAATAGCCTCAGCCGCGCTGAGCGTATTGCCCACCAGGTTTGCTGGAACCGTTACCGTCTGATTTTTGGCCGGGCCGAACTGCACGCGAATATCCGAATTTTTCGGGGCCAGGGCGCGTGGGGGCGGGTCCTGGTTCACAACGATGCCAGTAGTGTCTCCACCATCAACTTGCAAGTTGAAACCGGCATTGTTGGCCGTTGTCTGCGCTTTCGCGAAAGTCATGCCGCGCAGGTCGGGAACCGTCAGCATCTGTACCGATTGCGTCGGCGTCGGCGCCCCGCTGATGCCGGGGATATGAATGAAATTCAGCGCGGCGGCCAGGTACAGACTGAACCCCAATAAAAGCAGCGTCACGCCAAGAATAAGCGCCGTAATAATACCGGCCGCACGCGAATTGCGTTGATCATGGCGAGGCCTCGCCTCGCTAGTTTGCTGTGGAAAGGTTGGAGCCGTGCCATAGGCGCTGTAGGGCTGCTGGGAAAGGACGAGCGGCTCCAGTGGACGGCTCGCGCCGTTTTCTTGCCTGCCATACCCGGCGTCGGCTGCTCCTATCATATTGTTCGGCGATGACGTTGCTGCACGCTGCGATCCCGCGGCATAGGTGGGCGGAGCCTGCGTGGACGCGTCCATAATTGGCGCCAGTCCCGGCGCGGTGAGGCGCGGCATACTATCTTCCAGATCGTTCTCGCTCAACAGTTCGAGGGCGCGGGCCAGCGCGTTGCCGTCGCGATAGCGCATCTCAGGTATCTTCTCCAGGCAACGCAGGATGATATCTTCCAGGGCTGGCGGAATCTCTGGATTGAGCTGGCTGGGCGGCGTCGGCAAGTCCTGGATATGTTGCATTGCTACGGCTACCGGCGTATCGCCATCGAAGGGCGTGCGCCCGGTCAGCATTTCGTACATGACGATGCCCAGCGCGTAGACATCGGCGGCGGGGCTGACGATCTCCCCCTGCGCCTGCTCCGGCGCGTAATACTGCACCGTTCCTAGCGTCATACCCGTCGTTGTCAGCCGCTCGGCGTTGATATCTTTATATACGCTGGCGATGCCGAAGTCGGTCAGCTTGATTGAGCCATCGCGTCCTACCAGGATGTTTTGCGGCTTGACGTCGCGATGTACGATCTTGCTGCGGTGCGCGGCTCCCAATCCTAGCGCGACATCATGGGCGATGATGATAGCGCGATCAACGGCCAGTAGCCCGCGCGAACGCAGATAGCGGCGCAGGTCGGTCCCCTCGATCATTTCCATGACGATAAAATAATTGCCGTCGCTCTGCCCATAGTCATAGACCTGCACGATATTAGGATGTTGGAGTGAAGAGGCCGCCTTCGCTTCGCGCTGGAAACGGATCACAAATTTGGGGTCGGTGCTATATACCTCGCGCAAGATTTTGATGGCAACGATGCGGTCCATGCGCAGGTCTCGCCCGCGATGGATCGTTGCCATGCCTCCGCGACCTATCGGCTCTAATATTTGATAACGCTCACCTAAAATTTCAGTCTGCATAGTTCCTATGGGAGCGCAACGAAGAGTTGCGCCCTTTCTCTCTGTGGATGCCTGTTCCATTATCTGGACTGTGGCGTCTCACACCCACTATTGTAACGTATTTCGCTTGAGAATGGAACTGACTCATCCTCCCGTAGGGGTGTGGGCTTGCCCCGCCCGAATCCTTTGCCCGGATATTATCACGGATGGGATGATCTGGGCGGGGCAAGCCCACGCCCCTACGGGAGGAATAAGACTCGCTCATCTCCCCTGCGCCGCGTGATCTTTTGCGCGTCCATATATTCTAGCAACGGTAAAATGTACTTTCTTGTTCCGCCCAACAAGTCGCGCGCCTGCGCCGCTGTGATAGTCTCATGCGTCCGTAAGTAATCGACGATGGCGGCGACGGCGGCGTCGCAGGTTTCGCGCAAGAACAGGACGTTCTCGCTTAACTTCACCAGTTGCCCCTGCTCAATCAGCGCCGTCAATACATCCGTACCCACGAGCGCCTCGGCTTCGCCGCGAGCGGGCGGCGTGTACGGGTTCTCGTGGAATAGGCGTAAAAGCTGCTTGATCTGCTGCTGTTGGGGCTTGCTGAAGGTTGGTACAAAATCGGGTAAACGAATGAGGCCGCCCATTGCCGCCTCTGCCACGATCCCTTCTGCCTGTAACCCCATGAACGCCTCCGTCGCCATTTTGGGCGTGAGATGCAGGCGCGCGCGCCATTCCTCTTTCGAGAGGCCAGCGCGCAGCGGGTATTGTTGATGCTGAGCTGCCAGCATCCGCCGCGTCTCTTCAGCCAGCGCATCCCAGACGGAACGCGCGAACCAGAACGCGCCCGCTTGCCGTACTCTTCCTTCATGTAACAACGTCTCCAGCGTTTGCCGCGTCACATCCCGCGCCAGATTACTCTGTTGAACGATCTCCGCCAGCTCATATCCAATCAGTCCCTTCGCTTGCGCCGCGCCCCGCGTCGTTCGTCTATCGAGCGCGGCCAGGATCAGCTCATCCGGCGCGGCGCGTTCAAGCGTGCGCAACTGATCCAGGACGGCTGGCTGGAAGCGGCGGTGATAGCGCGGCTGCGTATCCACTATCTCGCCACCGCCGATCGTCATGCTCGGCGAGGGAATGCGCAGGATGAAGCGGTCGCGCCTTGCCAGCGCCGCCGGTCGGCTCAATCGCAGTTGGCCCCACGCACTTTTTCCGGGCAGAAGTTCTTCCGCGTCCAGCAACCGCACGCGCGCCGGAATCTCCTGCGTTCCGCTGTAAAAATCCACCTGCATGTTATGTTCCAACGGGTGCGGCGCATCGGTCAGCAATTGGATGCGCGCGTCCACCAGCATGGTTGGGCGCAATTGCCCAGGCAGTGCCACAACGTCACCGCGAGCTACCTCTGTGCGTGCCAGGTTCGCCAGGTTGATCGCGACGCGGCTGCCAGGACGCGCGTTATCAACAGCGTGACGATGCGTTTGCAGCCCGCGAATGCGCGTTTTCAAGCCGCGCGGCAGTATCTCGACTTCCTGCCCAACCTGAAAGCCGCCGTCCAGCAGCGTTCCTGTTACTACGGTGCCAAAGCCTGTCATGGTAAAAACACGATCAACTGGCAGGCGCGGACGAGCGATGTTTTGTCGCTCATCGGCTTGGTCAAGCATCTGCTCCAACGCGGCCAGCAAGGCCGGGATGCCCTGGTGCGTGATGGCGGAGACGGCAACGATCGGCGCCGCGGCCAGCGTCGTCGGTTGCAATACTGCTTGCACTTCCTCGCGTACCAGCGCCAGCCACTCGTCGTCCACCAGGTCGGCTTTCGTCAGCGCCACCACGCCGCGCGGCACGCGCAGCAGGTCGAGGATCGCCAGGTGTTCGCGCGTCTGCGGCATCACCCCTTCATCGGCGGCGATCACCAGCAGGGCCGCGTCGATGCCGCCCACGCCTGCCAGCATATTCTTAATGAACCCCTCATGGCCGGGTACATCGACAATACTGACCTCGCGTCCGTTGGGCAGCGTCAGCCAGGCGAAGCCCAGGTCAATCGTCATGCCGCGCTCTTTTTCTTCGGCCAGCCGATCCGGATCGATCCCTGTCAGCGCTTTCACCAGGGTTGATTTCCCGTGATCGATATGCCCCGCCGTGCCGATACAACTCATGGATAATAGCTCACCAGAAAATATGTCTCTTTGTTGTTTGTTGTGTCACAACGACGCGCTTATTATACACCCGCGCGGGCGTTCTGGCTATGTGTCAAGATTGGTAATAGTTCACAAAAACGCGGTCATACAAGCATCCCCGCGCCAGAGCAAGCGTACAAGCAAATTTGAACCAGGGCAAGCGTACAAGCAAATTTGAACCAGGGCAAGCGTACAAGCATCCCCGCACCAGGGCAACCGCAAGGGATTGCCCCTACCCTCTACGATTGCCCTGGCGAAATCGTATGTGTCTATTTGGTCGCCTTGACTATACTGCAAATGAGCAGCCAAACAGAGTGTGCTGGCATGATTCGCCAGAGCCGGATACGCCTGTTGAGCAATCGCGGCTTGCTCGTCCGGTTATTTGGCAAAGGGAAGCATCGTTGCATGTTCCACACATGGAAAAGGAGAAACACACTATGGCTACCATTCATATAAATACCGATATGATGCGCCAGCTTGGTCAGGTATTTATCCAGCTCAACGACCAGATTAACAATCAGATCGAGCCGCAAATCCAGAACACGACCGGCCAGCTCGAAGGCGACTGGCAGGGCGTGAGCCGCCAGGTCTACGAGCAGATGTACCAGCAGTGGCGCGCGGCCACGCAGCAGATCATCAATACTGGCGAGGATATCGGTCGTCACCTGCAAAACACGGCGCAGCTCTTCGAGCAGGCCGATCAATCGATGTAACGTGCGCGGCGCATTCTGCCTGTTCGTAAACGACGAAAAAAGATGCTGTGCATTTCTGCCGTCCAGCGGCAGAAATGCACAGCATCTTTTTGGTATGATCCCCTGTATGATATAATGCATCACACACGAACAACCGTCCCAGGAAGAATAGTATACGGGCATGAACGAGAAAATCCAATCTGTACTCAACTCATTGCCGCATAAACCCGGCATTTATCTCATGAAAGATGCTGACGGGGTTATCCTCTACGTCGGCAAAGCTATTTCGCTTTATAACCGCGTGCGCTCCTACTTCCAGGAATCGACCGATCTCAGTCCCAAGAATCGCCACATGGTTGCCAGGATCGACGATATCGAGTATGTCGTCGTCAAAAATGAGGTCGAGGCGCTGGTTTTAGAAAGCAACTATATTAAGCAATATCGCCCCAAGTATAATGTCCTGTTGCGCGACGACAAAAGCTATCCTTATATCAAGGTCGCGCTGACCGAGGATTTCCCGCGCGTCTATCGCGTGCGCAGCTTTCATCGCGACGGCAATCGCTACTTCGGGCCGTACACCAATTCCAGCGCGGTCGATGCCACGCTCGACCTGCTCAACAAACTCTTTGCCTTCCGCACCTGCCGGTATGACGCCAGCGCGTGGGCCGCGCCAGCCGGAGGCGAACCGCCGCCGGGCTGGAAGCAGAAATTGCTGCCGCGTCCCTGCACGCAATATTACATTCATCGCTGCATCGCCCCGTGCGTGGGCTATGCCGACCGCGCGGCATATGCTGCCGTGATCAAACAGGTCATCCTCTTTCTGGAAGGCAAGCATGACGAGGTGGTCAAAACGCTGCAAGCGCAAATGGAAACCGCCGCCGAAAACCTGAACTTCGAGGAAGCCGCGCGTTTGCGCGACCGCATCCGCGCCGTCGAGCAGATACTCGAAAAGCAGCGCGTCATTCACACCGAGGGACAGGACGACCAGGACGTGATGGCCTTTGCCAGTGGCGAAGATGAGACGTGCGCGATGGTCTTTTTCTTCCGCAGCGGCAAGCTGATCGGGCGCGAGTTCTTCATTCTGCAAGGGACGCGCGACAGCAGCCCCGGCGAGATTATGACTTCGTTCTTGCAACAGTTCTACGAGAGCGCGCCGCATATCCCGCAGGAGGTGATTACTGAAGCCGAGCCGGATGACCGCGATATGATCCAGGCGTGGCTGCGCGAAAAGCGCGAGCGCGCCGTGACTATCTCCACGCCCAAACGCGGCGAGAAACTGCGCCTGGTTGAGATGGTTCGGCAGAACGCCCAGGAAGTGCTGGAGCAGCAGCGTATCAAGTGGCTGACTGACAGCCAGAAGACGCAGATGGCCCTGGAAGAATTGCAGGACGCACTCAACCTGGCCGTGCCGCCGCGGCGCATCGAATGCTACGACATCTCCAACACGCAGGGTACGAACTCCGTCGGCGCGATGGTCGTCTTCGAGGCGGGCCGTCCTAAGGTTAGCGAATATCGCCGCTTTAAGATCAAGACGGTGGAAGGTCCTAACGACTTCGCCAGCCATCAAGAGGTGCTGCGCCGCCGTTTTCGCGGCCTGGGCGCGGCACAAGGCAGCCCCGTCGTCACGGCGGGCGATGTGGACGCCGTTGACGCCGCTGGCCCGCACGAGGCCGATCACGACGCTGATCAGGCCGAGCAGACCGGCGCGGACAACGGGCCAATTCATCACGAGTGGGCTTTGCCCGACTTGATCATCATCGACGGCGGCAAAGGCCAGTTGAGCGCGGCGATGGAGGTCTTGCAGGAACTGCACATCGACATTCCGACGGTAGGTTTAGCCAAAGAGAACGAAGAGATTTTTACGCCCGGATCGCCCGATCCTATCATGTTGCCGCGTTCCTCGCAGGGTCTCTACATGGTGCAGCGCATCCGCGACGAGGCGCACCGCTTCGGCATTACCTATCATCGCAAGCTGCGCTCCGACCGCACCTTCAAATCGATCCTGGACGAGATTCCTGGCATCGGCCCCAAGCGCAAGCAAGCCCTGATGAAACATTACGGCTCCGTCCGCGCCATGAGCGCCGCCAGCGTCGAAGATCTGGCAGCCCTCGACGGCATGACGCGCGACGCCGCCGCAAAGTTGAAAGAGTATATCGGCAAAATGGAATAAATACCGTTCTGAACGTGTTCTAGCAGTTGAGGCTGCCGTGATTAGCAGTCTCAGATCAAGATTGACAGCGCCCCCAAAGTACGTTACTATACAAAGAGAGGTTGGCGCTATACCAACCCGCAAGGTCTAGAAGCTCTTGAGAAGGACGCGCTGCCACGCAATGCGTCCTTATGGATATCTTAGAGGTGAGAACTCAATGCCTACCTATGAATATGTATGCCGGTCATGCGAGCATCGATTTGAACAATGGCAAAAAATGACCGATGATCCGCTACAGATTTGCCCGGAGTGCGGCGGACATGTGCGTCGAGTACTCTATCCGGCCGGAATTGTCTTCAAAGGTTCAGGTTTCTATTCAACCGATCACAGCGCGTCTGGGAGCGTGGGTAGTAATAACGGCCACGATCACAAACACGAGGAAGATCAGAAGCACGAGGAGAAAGCCGCCGCCGCCGCGACAACCAACGCGAATAGTGACGGCTCATCTTCAGCCAGCACCGCGAATACTACCGGCGCCGCGACGGATGCGAAGAAAGCAGAGACAGCAGCCCCGGCAACTACGACGAAATAACCCATTCCGGGCTATTCATTGTTGCCTGATGCTTGTTATCGACAATACGTAGGGCCGATTTATTGTGCCTCGTTTCCAAAGGTAGAATGGTAAGAGATTGTATTTGTCTTCAGGAGCCGCCACTATGGATGAATCGCCATTTGCTGCCATGCAGCGACAACAGATCGAAGTTACTATCGGCCAGCTTTTGTTGACCGACGACTTTTATATGCGCCAGGAAATCATAGAGCGTCTGCGCCATCTTCTCACGCACGCCGACCCTACGCTCGACAAATCTTTGCTCAGTGAGGGTGCGCTCGATGAATTGCAAGAACTCGATCTGTTGCATTAATGTGCTTTGCGCTATTTGTGCCAGGTGAGATGTATTGCCCCTGACGCCTGCTACAGGCATCAGGGGCAATACATCTCACCTGGCACTTTTGGACGCCAGGAAAAAGTCGAAATCCCCCAATATTCCTATTCGTTTCACTTTATCAACTTTACAGAAGAATGAATCTGTATACTATTCTCAACACGTTTTTCTCAGATAGAAGAATAGCGCCACCAGGAGACAGAGGATAGAACTATGCAAGTTCAAGATGAGCAATCGCAACAAGATGAGCAGTCGCCTGACGAGGTTATCAAAGAACTCCAACGCCAGATCGACGAACTGACCGCCGCGAACCTCGCGCTCAAAGAGCAACTCGTCCATCGCGAGCGGTTTACCGGCATGGTCGCTCATGAATTGCGCAGCCCGCTTACTCCGATCATCAGTTATACCCAGATGATCCAGCGCCGCTCCCAGGGATTGGGACCCATTCTGCACGATGCCGAGATCGTGATCAGCCAGGCGCGCCGTCTTGTGCGTATCGTCGATGATCTGACCGATGCTGCGCACCTTTCAACCGGGCAGTTCTCCTTGATTACGTCTCCATGCGATGTCGCTATACTGGCGCGGGAGGTAGTTGAGCAGGTGCGTCCGCTTGCTCCTTACCATCTCATCATTGCCGAGACGCCGGGTGAGCCTGTCGTGGGCGATTTTGATCGCGAACGCTTGCTACAGGCGCTGGGCAACCTGATCGACAATGCCGTGAAATATTCCGATACGCAATCGACGATCACTGTCGCGGTGACGTGCCAGGAACGTGTAATTCATGTCAGCGTCCACAACCAGGGCGCGAGTATTCCCGCCGCTGACATCGGACAGTTGTTTCGCCCCTACGTGCGCCTGCAAGCGACCAGCGCGCGCCAGGGTTCCGGCCTGGGTCTCTACATCACCAAATGCATTATAGAGGCGCACGGCGGCGCGCTGCGCCTGGAACCTCACAGCGCCGAAGGTCAGGGAACGACCTTCTCATTTGATCTGCCTCTTTCCTCAAACCTGTCAGAATAGACAGGTGCGTTCCAGGTCATTGTACTGGCGCGAAAAACTGGCGAAATTGGCGGTGCGCGCGGGCAGCTTTGCGTTTATACTTACCATTGTGCAGAGGAACTTATGGGCATAGCCTCTGCGGCATGCATCGCTTTGATTGTGGAACCCGAAGCGGTGAGTGCCGTTGACCGGCCAGCGCGTTCTGGCTGCGTGCGAGGCAGAAAACATCACGCGCTGGTCGGCGAACGCAGTATCGGATATACTGTGACAGGGGCTATGTTTGTAAGGATATCCCAGGCAGTAAAAAAAGCGTACAGCGTTGTTGCACCAGGTGAAAGGAGCTATTCACAATGGCACAGTGGGCATATAAAGTTGTCTATATTGATTATCGTGGCCGCATTTCCAGCGAAGGGCTTGAGACGCTGATCTCGAACGAGCGCCGCAGCACCTTTGCCCGCCGCTATCTCAACAAAATTGGCAGCGACGGTTGGGAGCTAGTCGGTATCCAGCCTCTGACCTCCAATTCCGCTTATTACATCTTCAAGCGCCCCGCGCAAGAAGGCGACTACGCGGATGAGTCTGCGGCCTCCAGCCAGAGCGAAGGCGCGACCTCCGGCGGCCCCGCCGTCGAGACGGCGTAATCCTCAAGATAGTCTCTGAGATAAGAGGATGTTCCAGGGCAAGCCGCGGCTTGCCCTGGAACATCCTCTTTTATGCTCCATTTCTTTCCAGCAATCCCCGTCTTCGGCCATCAGATTCACAAAATAGAAACAAAGAACAGATTTTCCTTGGGTAATTTCACACATTCTTCATATCTATCCCCGTGAATGTGTGTTATACTAAGCCGCGTGTTATCTTTGCTGCCGCTTCATATAGTGGATACTGCAAAGAATCAATTCAGGAAGGGGGATATTTTTCGTGTTCGGTTCTGCTTACCCGCACGTCAAGCGATCACTGGCATGGGCCGCGCTCAAAGACGCGCCGCCGGCTCTTATTCTTGACAATCGCTGCGTCGTGCAAGCCGCGAACCTTATGGCCTTCTGGCTGTGGGGCAAGCTTCCCGCTGAGGGGCCGCTTGATCCAGCCGTTTTCCTCGGCACGAGCGTTTTCGACGCCGTCGCCGGGTCCGTTGATCGTATTCCGCTCGCTAAGAACATTGAGGCTTTCTCCAAAGCGTCAGCCATCGTCAGGAGGCTCAATGCCACGCCCGGCGCTGATCCTGCACTGTACGCGCTGTTCATCGCCGCGATGCACGTCCAGCCAAACCATGCCTACCTCTACGACCACTGCGAGCCTTATCCCGACCGCGAGGGAGAATACGTTCTCACCATCGCGCCGCCCGACCAGACTGATTCAGCCACGCTGCTGGACTTCGATGTCACAGCCTATCGGTTAGCACATGATGGCGGCTTTCTTGTCACCTACGCGCTGAAACCAACGACGTTCCTGGCCGTCGAAACGCGCTATGCGCGTCTCAGTGAGCAGTTTGGCGCGAGCATCTATGCTTTGCCCGCTGATCAGCCACCAGCGCTGGATCAGCTTATTCCAGCGCCGACCGACTATCGTGATTTCATGCGTTCCTATTATCCTATGTTAATCCAGGATCCGCTCTGGTACATTGTGAAGGAGAACAAGGCGAATCGCCTGTTGCTCGGTCAATCGGTCGTCGGAGCGCACTTTTTTGAAATGTTTTTTTCGCCTGAACTGCGCGCGGCGATGGGGCCGGCGCACGAAACCTCCGCGCCGCGCGCCATCAAGTATTTTGATACCTTCACAGAGGATTTCCAGCGTGAAGACCACGATCTGCATGAAGCGTATTGGCAAACCATGCAGCGCGTGTTGCAGATACCGGGCTTCCGCGAAGTGCGCGCGCTGTATCAGCGTATTCCCCTCAAGCTGCATATGCCAGAGCAGCCCGGCGATCCTTTTTACACCTGCCGCGTGTTAATGCCCTGGCCGTTCGCGCAAGAGATCATCTTGCAATTCAGAAACATCGTGTGTTATCTCTACAATGATGCCTTCGCGCAGGAAGATCTGCGGCATTATCAGGTGATGCTCGTGCCTGAAAACTATGAAACTGACGTTGTGCTGATCTTGCTACATCTGATGCCCAATGATCAATTAGCGCCCAACGCGGAAGATGACGCGCTCAAACCGTTCCTCTGGGGGCTGGCAATGGTGACAACCATTCAGGAAGGTCTGACCGGCAATAACGAAGGCGGCGTCCTCTGGGAGCCGGAAAGCGCGTTTGCCCGTCTCTCCAGCGCTCTGGCGGCGGAGTATCCGCGCGCGGTAGGTGTGGCAATTGGCATCGTCATCGCGCGCATACGCGCCGTGATCGACTCCATCCACGCTGTCAACCTGGTGGATAAGCAAACGCTGCTGCTCTTGCTGCGCAGCGTCACAGCTACCCAGCCGGGCCTGGATAGGCTGACGCGCTTCCTCACAGGCGAGCAGGCGCTGTCTGAGCAAGCCAATGCGGGGCAAGAGCAGGGTTTGCCGCTCATTTGACGAATGGAGATGCAGGTCTGACGTGGCGGCGCAATCAATTGCGCCGCCACGTCAGGTTTTCCAGTTTATTTTTTAAGCGGCAACGAGAAAGAAAAGACGCTACCCTTGCCCAGCTTGCTTTCCAGCCACATCCGCCCACCATGCTGAATGATGAGCTTGCTGGCGATATACAGTCCTAAGCCCAGCCCATCGACATTGGAAGTCTCTTTGTTGTGTACCCGGTAGAAACGGTCAAAAATGTGGGCCTGGTCTTTTTCGCTAATGCCTTGTCCCTGATCGCGTACCGAGACGATCACTTCATCAGCTTGATCTGCAATGCTCATAATGACGGGCGTATTGGCTGGACTATAATGGATGGCATTGCTCACAAGGTTGTTCAGCACCTGCTCCAGCCGATCCTCATCCCACGTCCCGGCGATGGCTGGCTGCTTCGTCTCCAGTGAGATCTGGCGGCTTGTGGCGCTCCTGTACTGCTCAACCACGCGCAGGGCCAGTTCAACGATGTTGAC
>DATLSW010000219.1:0-4380 GCA_035533955.1 Ktedonobacteraceae bacterium
GGTCAGTTCACCGAGTATCTGACCTTGCAAAACCCGACCAGTAACAACGAGACGGTCGCCGTCACCTTGTTTACACAGTCAGGTCTGGTATTCCAGGTGCAGGTCAATGTGGTTGCTCATAGCCGCGGCGGCATCACCATCAATAACGTTCTGAATCCAATGGGGCCGGCTTCGGTCTCGATGGTGGTTCAGGTGATAGGCAATGGGAAGATTGTGGCTGAACGTCCTGAGTACTTCCGCTATGGTATTTCAGGAACTGGCCTCACCGCTACCGGTGCGACCGATGTTATCGGTTATACCGGCGGCTAGAGACTAGTTGCGAGGCTAAATAGGAACGGGGCATCTCATCGCGAGATGCCCCGTTTTGTGTGGCGCTGTTACCCAACAGTGGCGCGATACAATATTGGCTGGTTGCTGGAACTTCCCATAAACCAGAGCAGATCGCTGTTGCCGCTGCCGGGCGTGACAGCCAGCAGATTGCCCGCGGCGGGCGGCTTTGTGACCGCACTCCACTGGTTGGTGGTGGGATCGTAGCGTTCGATCTGCGCGGGAGTGGCAGTCACGGTGGGCGGCGGCGTCAGCGCGGGCTGGCGTATCATTGGCATTCCTGGCTGGCCGGATTGCGGTGTGACCCTGGGGATGGTGACGGCTGTGGCGGAAATGGCCGTGCCGACACCTCCGGTGGGCCGCGCGTACAAACTACCCGCGTAGATATATGCCTGCCCGTTATCGTTTGCCAACCAGCTTTGCGGGTACATTGATGCTGGCAAGGCTGGCGCATCACGCCAGTTTGCGCCGCCGTCGCTGCTTACATGCAGTTGGAAATTGCCGATTGCGGCTGCCGATGACGCTCCCGGCATGGCCCCGACCAGCGGCATTGGCCGACGTATGCCGCCGGCATAGACGATCTGCGGCTGATTGGCGGCTAGTTGAACCGTCGAGCCGAAGGGGAGATTGGTCAGCACGGGCTGCCATGTTGCGCCGTCGTCGGTTGTCTTATACAGTTCCGCGGTGGAAGTGAAGGCCGGGAAATTACCTTTCAATCCGGTGGTTATCGGCAGGATGGGCAGCCAGGGAACGCTGACCAGATCGTAGACGGTCGTGATGCTGGCGGGATCGACCGCGTAACTGCTGACACCCTGATGCGCTGCCGTGAATTGCTGATCGAGAACGCTCCAGGTGTGGCCGCCGTCGCTGCTCGTGACCAGGCGTGGCAAATTATACACCACGTAAGGCTGGGCTGTTCCCTTGCGTCCCTCGGTGGGTACTTTGGCGGCGAGCATCTGAACGCCGAAAAGATGCTGTCCGACCATGCTCAACTGGGAGATATTCCATACCTGCGGCACGCCTGTTATAGATAGCGTCGGCTGAATCGCGTTCCACGTCTGGCCGCCATCAGTCGTGTGTTTGAGAACATCGATGGGCTGCTGTCCATTGCCGTTATTCATGGTTGTTACGAGATAGACTTCATTGCTGTTGCTCGGATTGACGGCAATCTGACAGCCCATAATCGCACCGGCGTTGCCGCCGACATCCTGCCAGTGCAGTCCGCCGTCCGCGCTGCGCAGTACTGTCATGTTCAGGTTGCTGACCACGCCGCTGCCCTGGTTACGCTGAGCGCAGGCATAGAGAACGGTGGGATTGCCGGGCGCGGCAACCAGGGATGTTACCAGATAGCCGGTCAGCGCCTTTTCCCACGCGCCGCTCGTGGCCGACGGCGCTCCCTGTTCCTGGCGATGAGGGGCGATCAGCGCGTAGGCCAGGGCGCTGATCCCTACGATAAGTAAAACGACGAGTAGCGCGCCGATCGTTGCCAGCCGCGAGCGGCGTCTGTAGATATTTTGGCGATTTGGCGTCTTTTCGGTCTGAACCACAGGTTCTTTCTCCATCACACCCTCCTCAATACGTATAGAAACAATCCATTCCATAGAGAAAACGATAGTGTATGAGCGAAAGTTCCCCGGAAGTATGAAGTTTTCCCAGTCCTGATGCATTGACAGAGTTTCCCGACAGGACTAATATAAGCAGAGATGCGTGTGATACTGCGCGCGATGGAAGCGTCTGCACGTATTCCGACAGGGATAGCCGTCCTGGCGAGGCCAGGCAAGGATCAAGAAGGCATGTCACAACGAAATAATGGTGATTCCGCCAGCGCGGACAATGAGCAGCGCGACGACCTGGAGCGGATGCTGATCGAGGGCGTGAGCCTGACACAGCCGATAACGTCGTCAAAGCCGCCGCGCGCTCTGTCAGAAAACGATGATGCCGTAGAGGATGAAGAGAGCGGGTTTGTACCCGGTGGCGACCTGCAAGGCGCAATTGGCCTGTTCGCGGAAGCGGCGCAGGATATGGCGACGGCAGGCGTCGAGCTGGGCCTGGGACGGCATTTCGCCTGCGTCGATTTCTGTAACCAGGCGGCGGAAAAAGCAGCACAAGCGGTGAGCCTGCGGCGTTTTGGGCGCAGGTCGATGTATGACCATGACCTGGGAAAGTTGGGGGCAGCGGTGGGCGCGTCCGCGGAAATGCAGGAGGCGCTGGCGGCTTTGTCGCCGTTTCACCCGGAAGCGTTCTACATGGATACGCCGCCGGAAGAGGCCGATGCCATTATCGATGCTGAGCAGGCGGCCGCTTACATGCAGAGCGCGCGCCGCGTCCTGCGTTGGGCCAGAGATATCGTGCTGGGGCCGTAACATCGTCTCTCGTGGGTTGTCAAAAAAATCGATACAGATTATTTCCCGCAAAAAGCAAGTTTGGGAGGATAACGTTGACGCAACAAATTACGTACTCGGAACTGGAACAAGCGGTGCGAGAGTCACCGCGCAAATGGGTGTATTTATTTAGTGAAGGCAGCGCCAGTATGCGCGATCTGCTGGGCGGCAAGGGCGCGGGCGTGGCGGAAATGACCAACGCTGGCCTGCCCGTTCCCCCCGGCTTCACTATCACCACCGAAGCCTGCAATGCCTATTACGATAGCGCGAAAACCTTCCCGCCGGGCATGTGGGAGCAGGCGCTGGCCGCGTTGAAAATTGTGGAGGAGCAGACGGGCAAGGGCTTCGGCCAGAGAAACAATCCCCTGCTGGTCTCAGTGCGCTCCGGCGCGGCATCCTCCATGCCGGGCATGATGGATACCGTGCTGAACCTGGGCCTCAACGATGAAACCGTGCTGGGACTGGTCGATCTGACCGGAGATGCGCGTTTCGCCTACGACGCTTATCGCCGCTTTATCCAGATGTTCAGCAAGATCGTGCTGGATACTGACCCGCAAGCCTTTGAGCGCGTCCTCGACAAGTATAAAAAGCGCGCTAAAATCAAGAGCGACGCCGAAATTCCCCCGGATGCCCTCAAAGAGTTGGTCGGCGAGTTCAAGCAGATCGCCGAGCGCCATTCCGGCGAGCCGTTTCCCACCGATGTCTTCGAACAATTGCATAAGGCTATCGAGGCCGTTTTCTCCTCGTGGAACAATAAGCGCGCCATCGATTATCGCAATAGTCAGAAGATCGCGCACAATCTCGGCACCGCCGTGAACGTGCAGAGCATGGTGTTTGGCAATATGGGCAACGACAGTGGCACGGGCGTTGCCTTCACCCGCGACCCCGGCACCGGCGAGAAGGCGCTGTACGGCGAATATCTGCTCAATGCCCAGGGCGAAGACGTGGTTGCCGGTATTCGCACGCCGTCCAAGATCAGCCGCTTGCAAGACGAATTGCCGCAAGTCTACCAGCAGTTCCAGGATATCGCCCGGCGTCTGGAAGAGCATTATCGCGATATGCAAGACCTCGAATTCACCGTCGAGAAGGGCCGTCTGTATATGCTCCAGACGCGCTCAGGCAAACGCAGCGCCGCGGCGGCAATCAAAGTGCTGGTCGATATGGTCGCGGAAGGGCTGCTGACCAGAGAAGAGGCGATCAAACGCGCCAATCCAACGCATGTCTATCAATTGCTGTTGCCGCGCTTCGACGAAGAGGAGATCAAGAAGGCGAAGACGGACGGACGTTTCCTGGCGAAAGGTCTCAACGCTTCCCCTGGTGCGGCGAGCGGCAAGGCCGTCTTCGATGCTGACCGCGCCGAAGAGATGGGCAAAGCTGGGACCGCGGTGGTGTTGGTGCGACCGGAGACCAGCCCCGATGATGTGCATGGGATGCTTGTCGCTAAAGGTGTGCTGACGGCGCGCGGTGGCGCGACCAGCCACGCGGCAGTGGTGGCGCGCGGCCTGGGTTTGCCGTGCGTGGCGGGAACAGAAGCGATTCGCGTTGATGAAGAGGCCCGGTTGTTCCGCGTTGTTGACGGCGACATGGTAATCCACGAAGGCGACGACATCTCGATTGACGGCACGAGCGGCGAAGTCTACGCCGGCATTATGCCCACCGTCCCTCCCGATTA
>DATLSW010000220.1:0-10358 GCA_035533955.1 Ktedonobacteraceae bacterium
CAGTCATACGATGTTCGCGGATGGCATCCTGCACTGTTGGAATGGATTGTTGGGGAAACAATGTTCCGGTGAGCAAATCGGCGGCCATGTCCGCGCTGATGAGAGCATGGTCCCCGCCGTGCCGCCGTTCGCGTTCCTGTCCGATGTCGTGCAAGGCAACGGCCGCCCAGATCGTTGGCAGATCACCGCCTTCTCGCTTTTGCAGCAAGTCCGCCAGCGCCATCACACGCTCCAGATGATCGAAATCGTGAGCAGAGTCTGCCGCGCCCTCACGTTCCATCGTTTCCTGGGCCAGCGCCAGCAGCCAGCCCCTGAGATCGTTCATGCTCAATAGATACACTTTCTACTATAACAATGTCGCCGATGGCCGTCGCGGGGCGTAGGGGCCGATTGTCAGGCGTTCGCTTCGGGCGCAACGAGTTGCTGCGCCTCTACGAAGGCAGGTAAAGTGAAGATAAAGCGGCTTCCCTCGCCTTGCACGCCGCTGCTCTCCGCGCGGATGGAACCGCCATGCAGACGCAAAAGTTCAGCAACGATATAGAGTCCCAGACCGATGCCTTTGGCCTGGCTGTCGGCGCTATTGGCAGCGCGGTAGAAGCGTTCAAAAATATGAGGCAGTGCATCCTGTGGGATGCCAATACCTTGATCGCTGATACACACTTCGATGTGGCGTCGCGCTGGATCGTTTTCAGCCAGAACGTGCTGCATGGTGACGGTCACCGCTCCTCCGCGTGGGCTGTATTTTAGCGCATTCTGCACCAGGTTCGCAAGTACTTCTTGCAGTCGTTCGTTGTCACCCAAAACGAGATAGGAGGAATCGCTGGGAGCTAATGTATAACAGAGCGTCTGATTCTGTACGATGGTTGCCAGGTCATCAACGACCTGTTGGGCAATTTCGCCCAGGTTCACCGGCTCAGTTTTGAGGACCAGTTTCCCCTCGTGGATGTTTGATGCATCTAAAAACGTATGAACGATATTGGTGAGCATACGTGTTTGGCCCACAATCTTGGTGAGATGTTCGCTGATACGCTGCGGTATGTCCTGCGCGGCGCTTTTCTGTATCGAGCGCAGGGCCACCTGGCAGTGCATCTGGATAACTGAGAGCGGCGAAAGAAATTCGTGAGCGGCCATTGCCAGGAACTCGTCCTTCATGCGATTGGTTTCATGCATCGCTTCTTCGCGGGAGCGAGACTGGATGGCTTCCAGTTGCCAGTTCGCTTGCTCGATAGCAAGCCCGGCGATTTGAGCGATGCCTTCAGCAATAGCGAGTTCCCAGATCGTAAATTCCTTGAGGAACGCGCCTTTTTTGGGTGAGCTGAAGACGCTGGTTTGCCCATGCGTCGAGCGGTCGATGGTCATCAGACCCAGGAGGCGATCTTTGTGCGTGATGGGGATAGCCAGCATCATGTTGTGCTGGTAGGGATTGGGCTGATCGGGATAATGGCCGGCGTTGATAACGGTGGCGTGGCCGCTCATGATCTGTTGGCGGAAGCCCTGGTAGCGGTCGCTACCAGGCGTCAGCCAGCCTCGTTGTTCCCTGATCCAGCGCGCCTCGGCCTCTTCGTCGGCAAAACCGCTCGCTAGCAGGAGGGTGAACGTATCTTCGGCTTTGTGGTACTCCTGCACCACTCCGCGCTCGCAGTCGAGTGTACTCAGCGTCAATTCCAGGACGCTGGTGGTGATCTCTTCAACGCCGGTCATGCCGGATGCCGCGTCAGCAATGTCGAGCATCGCTTGCAGAGCCTTTTGGAAACGTTCTTCGACCCGCACCTGTTCGGTAATATCGTGGAATCCGCTGACATAACTGGAGGCATGTCGGCTTTCATCGCTGACATGGGTCACGTTGACTTCAATCACGCGCTTCTCTCCATCACTGCGCACGGTGGAGAAGCGTTCCCCGCGAATGCGTTCGCCTCGCAGCGCGCGCGCGAGAGGGAAATCCTCTTCCGGCAAAGGTTGTCCGTGTTCCGTATAGATTGGATATTGCTGTAGAAACGCTTTCAGCCGGCGTTTGGAGTTGACCGGGATACCCAGGAAGTGCGAAGCGGCTTTGTTGCGTACCAGCACGGACCCATCTTCATCCATGACAGCGATGCCTTCGGCCATAGCCTGGAAAATCGCGTCGAGGGTGTTCGCGTGTTCGTTTGCCAGTTCTGCCGCTGTATGCAAATCGGCGAGTAAGCGATCTTTGGCGACTGCCAGGGCGCACTGTGCGGCGATATCCTGCGCGAAAGCGATCTGGCCTCTGGTCGGGATGTAATCGGGATCGCGAAAATCGACAAAAGCCAACCCGCTGCATTGATCGACATCTGCGGCAGTTCCCTCAGTGCGACTTTTCCCGCCCATCAACGGCACAATAATACAATTCCCCAATCCTAGCGTGCGAAACCACTGTCGTTCCGGCTCCGTGAGATCGCGCGCTTTGACGAAAACTGGCATACCCAGCGATGCCGATTGCAGACAGGCGGCAAGCTCGCTGAGCTTCTTGTGCGATCCCATCGACCTCTGTTGTTTGGTATGGCTGATCACGCGCAGCGTCTCTTTTTCAAGCAGCGCAATGACGCCGCCGTCTGAACCAAGCGCTCGCACGAGGTGATGCAGCGCCATATCCATCACCTTTATCAATGCCTCGCCCGCGTTCACTGCCACAGCCACCTGGTTAATTGCCTGCGCGCGCTCGATCAGGCGTTCGGCGCGCCTGCGCTCTGCCTGCGCTTGCTCATAGAGTTGAGCATTGTCGATGGCCCACGCCGCCTGTTGGCCGATGGCGCGGGCCAACTGCTGTTGTTCTGGCGAAAATGCGCGCGCGCTATCAGGATCGTCGAGCGACATCATGCCGAGGATATGTCCCTCACGTTTCAGCGCGACCAGCAAGACGGAGCGTACCAGGAACTTTTCGGCAATCTCCTGGCTTCTAGGATGAGCGCGCAGGTCATCTACGAGAACGATGCCCTGTTCTTCAAGGCGTTGCAGTAATTCCGGATCATCAAACAGCACGCGACCTTGCTGCCAGATGGCGTCGGCAGCGCGCACATGCAGGTCGTCAATACGTTGTGTAGAGAGATGATATGTTGTGGGGTGTAATGCCGCTTGCCCGTCGGTGCGCAGCCAGACGGAACAGCGCTCTATGGCGCACGCCTCGGTGGTGCGTTTCGTCAAAACCTGCAAGATACGCTTGAGGTCAAGCGACGACGCGAACAGTTCCGCCAATTCGCGGATCAATTCACTTTCCCGCAATGCCGCGAGAAGGCGTTGGCGTTCCTGATCGTCTGTGGATGAAGATGAAGCAAGCTCGCTAGACATACTCCACAATTTTTCCTTTGCCAGGGAGGCGAATAAAAATGAGTAAAAATTCATCTTGTGTCAAAATATGAACATTCGGTGAAAAAAGTGTAGCAGATAAAGGGAGGATTCGTCAAGCATAGTAGCCCGATCAGACAAATTTGTAATAAATCCTTCACATGCGCGTGAGGATTGCCGACCAGGGCGAGGGCAAACGCCGCCCTGGCAAACTATCGCGCGCGGTTGCCCTCGCCTGGATCTATGATTTTCTGACGCAGTTGAACGCGATCGCAAGATTTGTCAGGCGCTGACCATCTCGACATCGAAGATCAGCGTCGCGTTGGCTGGAATGGTGGGTGGTTGGCCCGAAGCGCCATAAGCCAGCGCGGCCGGGATGATCAGGCGGCGAATGCCTCCCTTTTTCATGCCAACGATGCCTTCGTCCCATCCTGGGATTACCTGTCCCTGGCCTAATGTGACCTGGAAGGGCTGGCTGCGATCATACGAACTGTCGAACTTTTTGCCGTTGCTCTCCAGCCATCCGGTATATTGGACGGTGACGGCGCTGCCGGAAGTGGCCGGAGCGCCTGTGCCGACTTTAATATCGATGCACTGTAGACCGTCGGAGTTGGTCGCGGGCGTACCCGTAATCTGCGGTGGGTTAGTCGGCCCTGCCTTCGGCGTCGTATTGTACACAGACGGAACGGACGAAGCGGTGGAGCAGGTTGGCCCAACTTGCGCGGACGCGGCCGTGGAGGTGGATGCAGTTGTCGGAGTTGCTGCCGCGTGGTGCGCTGTTGCTATGGGATGCAGAGCCGCGCTAATCCGTCCATACTGCCAGATTGTCACCCCGATCACTGCCAGCACGACGACACTCACGGTGATGCTTAACCAGATGCGCTGGCGGCGCTTGCGTCGTTCCAGGCGCATTAGCCGTTCCTGCTGCCGTCGCCCAGGACGATATTGCTTCGATTTGGGGTTGGGCGTTTTAGTATTCTTCCCGTTCATGGTCTGGGTCATACGAAATAACACTCCTTACATCTAAAAATTTGAAAAAGCTATGCTTTAATGCAAGCAGAGGGTAACATATTCGCGGCTTTCTGGCAAGAGGGAATACGGCGTCCCTGTTGATTCTCGACATAATGATTGTTACTGTGTGTCTTATGGAATCGGGCCGATTCGCCGGATGCTTGCTTTGGGGGGCGAGGGAGTAGCGGGCCGCGCTGGCACGTAGCCGCCCGCCCGGTGCTGCCGGTGGATGGCCCGGTCATAGAGCAGCGGCGGCGGCGGCGCCTGCCCTTCGGGGGTGTGGGCGACCGTATCCGCGTCGCGCATCAGCAGCATATAGATCAGTTCAATGATCTGGCCGGCCACACGCCCAATGACTTTCATCTTGCCGCGGTAGCGCTTCGTGCGCTCGTCGTAGCGGCATTTCTTGGGGACCAGGCGCTCGTAGAGGGCTTTCCACTCGGTGTCCATGCGCACGGCGTTGATGGTGATGAGATAGAGGACGCGGCGCGAGGAACGCAAGCCGCCGCGGCTGAGCGCCATGCGGTCGGTCGTGGTTCCGGTTTGCGTGCGCCGCGGCGCCCAACCCAGATACGACTTGAGCTGGGCCGCGCTCTTAAAGGCGCTGACGTGGCCGATGGCCGAGAGCAGCGTAGCCGCCGCCGTCGGGCCGATCATGGGCAGCGACTGCAAAATCGCGCCCTCGCGCGATCCGTCAAGCGCGGTCGCGATTTCGGCGTCGAGCGCGCTCAGATGCGCGCTCAGCAGGTCGAGTTCGTCGAGGAGCTGCCGCTCTTCCAACAGCAGCGCGCGGCGGCGTTCGGGGTCGCGGCTGCCGATGGAGGCCGCCGCCATCGCGGCAAGACGAGAAAGCTTGGGGCGCACCGAGGCGGGAAGCTGGGACGCGACCTCGGCCACGGCGGCGGGTGCGGCGGCGGCGAGCGCGTCGCCCGTCGGGTAGCGGCGGCGCACGATGCGCGCGGAGCTGCCGGTCGGATCTTTGAAGCACTCCGCGAATTCCGGGAACAGCTCGTCGGTAATAGCGCGCAGCTGGTTTTTGCGACGCACGAGATCGGCGGACAGGTCCTCGCGGTGGCGCATCAGCGCGCGCAAAAAGACCGCGGCTGCCGAGGGCTGCGCGAGCAGGCGCGCGGTTGCTCGCGCGTCGGAGACCTGAACCTCTTTTTCAACCTGGTTGTAGAGCAGGTTGGCGAGCGCGAGCGCGTCGCGGCTATCGGACTTGAGAATTTGCGAGTGGCGCGCCTGCGCGTGGATCAGATAGACCGCGATGCCCTCGTCTTGCAAAAACTCGACCAGAGGCCGGTGATAGTGGCCGGTATGCTCCACCAGGACGCAGAGGCGCGCGCGGGTTGTATAGGTCAACAGTTCGGCGAGCAGGGCGCTAAAGCCGGCGCGGCTTTCCGCGAAGGGAAAGGTCGGGCAGGCTTCAAAGCGGCGATGCTGGCGCAGCAGCGTCGCCGAGAGCAGGCCGGCGACATGGCCGCGCTTGCCGATGTCGATACCGATGTAGACGTTCTCGCGCGCGAGCCAGGGCAATGGGACGGAAATCGGTTCCATACAGTGTGTCTCCTACGCATGGGGATGGAGGCGAAAAAGCGGGGCGGTATCCCACGCACGAACCAGGGATGTTCTCCCGGTGTCTCAATTAGGGCTTGGCCGACCCACTGCCCACACACAGCGCAGGGGTGTACCCACGTTAAAATCAGGGCTTGTTCGCCTCCACTCAAAAGCATAGCCTATGGAGGACATAAACTCAACGAAGCAAAAGAAATGGTGACTTTTAGGCTAGTGGACGTGACGAAAAGCGCAGTATCTCACAAGGAGAGGAACGTATGACGACACCGAAAAAAGCGGCGTTGCGCATTAAGAACTACACGAGCGAGATCTCCGTGGAAGAGAGCCTCGGCCTCATCCGCAGCAGCCTCTCGCAGCACCAGGCGCGGCGCATTATCTACGAAAATGACGAAAGCGGCGCGATCGTCGCGCTCTCGTTTGAGATTGCTGTGGCCGGACACCGCTTCACCTTTCGGTTGCCCGCGCGCTTTGCCGGTGTGCGCGAACAGGTGGCGCGCGCCTGGGAAAGTCGCGGGCGCGCCATTCGCGATGACGCGCTCCTTGACGAACAGGCACAGCGCACAGCGTGGGCCAATCTCAAAGACTGGGTGCTGGCGCAGATGGCCTTGATTGATTCGAGCAACGGACTCGTCAGCACCGAGGAGGTGTTTTTCCCCTACCTGCTCGACAATGGGCATACCGCCTTCGAGGCGTTCAAGGAACAGCTGGCGCTGCCAGCGCCCAAAACGCACAACGGACGCATTTCTGTCGAGGAGGTGCGCTGATGGGAGAGTCAGCAGCGCAGGCGGCGCGCCCGGAAGCGGCGGCGCTTTTGCGCAAGCAATGCGAAGCGATCACCGCGGCCATCACTGCTGGCTGCGCCGTCATGGTCAACATCCGGGGCGTGATGCAGCGCGTCACCCACCTCGTGACTGATGGGGAGGCGGTGACGCTGGTGTATAGCGGCGAGGACAGGCGATCGGTTCTCTTCCGCGTGCGCCCCGGCGCGCGGATTGACTTTCGGGTGACGCTCTCGGAACGGCAGGTGCTGTGATGGCGTTTGACAACACGACCCACCCCTATATGGTCAGCGTCTGGGTCACTCCTACCAGCGAAGGCAAGACGTTCTTTGACCGGCCGTACTGGATGGAGATGGCGCGCTGCCAGTCGGAGATGCGCGCGGGCGAGGTTGCGGACTGCCTCGCTCTACGCAACCGGCTGGTGCAGGTGGCGAAGCTCCAGGGCGACCGCTTTGTTGCCGTGCGGCTGCTGCCTGACGAGGCGACCGTGAAGCGTGAAACGGGCGGCGCGATGGCGGGGCCTGACAGGAGGTATCATGGAGCCTGACATCCTGTTGTCGTTGCAGTTGCCGCAGCATCTCTTTATCACGCGTATGGTGATAGAGCCGCGCGAGGGCGCCACGATTCGCCTGCGCATCAAGCAACCAAAAGATTGGCGCGTAGCGGACCGCGATCTGCCCGCGTCCTTCTTCCGGCACGTCTCGCTCTATGAGTTTCACCCGGATTACGATGAGCGGCTCAAGTTTCGTGGCTTCGCCTACGTCCCGCCGCAGCGCGATCTGCTCGGCAACGGCAACTTCACCATGTGCGGCGAGGGGTTCCTGGAGGAGCCCTATATGCGCGTGCGCGAAACCGCCTGCCACGAAGACGATGTGCGCGCCATTACGCACTGGTGTACGTATGCGAATGACAGCAGGCCGCTTCTTCTTCGCGTCTGCCCGACGCCGTTTCCGATGTTCAAGAAACACCAGCGGGTGCGTGTCGTGAGTGTGAACAACCCCGATCTGGCTACGTCGTATGCCGATCCGACAGCGCTGCTTGGCGCCACGGCAATCTGTACCAGCGCAAGTTCGCCGGGAGCAATGACGAGCATCCGCTTTGACAACGCTGCCTTCAATTGTGGTTTCAGGGAAGTCGGATTCTGGTCTCTCGATCTGCGAGAGGAGGAAACAGCCTGATGCCGATGCAGCGCACACTCTATCCGAAAAACTGGCGGAGCATCGCCGCTGCACACAAAACCGCCGTCGGCAATACCTGCCAGCGCTGCGGCAAACGGCATGGCGACCTCACGCGGAATCGTTTTGGAAAGCCCGTGCGCGTCGTTCTCACGGTGGCACACCTGGACCACGACCCCGACAATCCCAATGCGCGCCTGGTCGTCTGGTGTACGCAGTGCCACTTGCGCTACGACGCCTCGCACGCGCAGCGTTTTCGCAAGGCGGCGCGCATGGCGATGGCGCGCGGGCAGCTCGCGCTGTTTGCAGAAAGCGAGGTGAGCGGTATGTCGCCGTGATGAGCGGAGGCAACAAAAAACCAGGGCTAGCGTCCAACCTTCCCTGGCTCGTTGCGGGCCTCACACATTGAATACTGTTTAGCAGAACTATGCCAATGCGCTCGAAGCGGGAGGCTTGTATGAAGTTTACCTTTTTTTGGCAAATTATGCAAGGTATGACCCAAAATTGCTTATCTTGCACAACCAACCAGGTCCTTATCATCATTTTCGAGGGGGTAACAAGCGATGAGTAGTGCAACCACGTCGTGCGTCATGCATTTACCAAATACACGGTTTTTTGTCAAATCGGAGGATATTCTGACGATCATCTGCCACGGGAGTCAGGCGAAATGTGCGGCCCATCGTGTCCTGGAAGTTAAAACCAACGGCAGGTTCGCGCTGTGGGAAAACGATGGCAATGAAGGCGAGCCGCCCGAGGACTTTCTGTGGTTTCTCATGGACTGGGATGACTTTGTCAAATGGAGTCTCAATGACCGCGAGCGCACGTCGTTTCGCATGGTCATTCCACAAATTGAGGAAGATGGCTATCTGCTCTCACGCTACGTCAAGGTCGAGGAAATCGAAGGCCGCGACGGGCGGCGTATCCGGCGTGTGCTGTGTCATGCGGCTGGGCAGCCTTTGACCTGGCAGACCTACAAAGCGGCCGCAGCCGATCACCAGGTCAAAGGCATTATTATGACGCAGTATCGCTACCTGTACCATGAAGTGAACAACAAGCTGATTGCAAGCATGCCGCCCGATCCTGAAAGACCTGAGCGCAAAGGAACAGAGGCAAGCGTCGCGGCGGTGAACATGGGGCAGGCTGCGCAGGAGGGGGTAACCTCCACTACGCAGCCCGGCTGTAGCGTGGGAGGGGGTAACCTCGACCACACTGCTGCGCCCCGTAGTCATTGTAGCAGTACCCCTTGCCAAAATCAACAAGGGGGTACTGATGAGGGTGTTGTCGAAATCGACAAGGAAGCTGGGATGCCCGTTGTCAATGCTGACAACCCCCCCTGCCAAAATCAGCAACCCCCCCTGTCAGAACCAACAAGGCCCCCCTGCCAAAATCGACAACAAGAATCTATTACTATAGAAGAATCTGTAAAGGATAACGAAGGATCACCTGTTGCGCCTGTCGGCGCGGGTGGTGATGTTTTGGTTGATTCTCGTTTCACAGAAGACGGCGCTGACGCGCCGCCAGAAGCACTGTGGACAGTGGAAGGCATTCTCAACCAGGCAGCGATGTACCTTGCGCCGCTGCCTGCGCATATCAAGCAAAAGCAGCAAAACGAAAATAACGAGAAATGGATGCGCGCAGCGCGGCGCATTCACCAGTCATCGTACTTCGCCCAGATCCCGGAAGCGGAGCGCCCGACGGAACTGGCACGCCTGCTTGGCTACCTGACCGACCCGACATCGCCCTGCTCGTATCGCTGCTATGTCGAGAAGAAACTTGCGCCGCGAGCATTTGTGCCGCGGCTCTGGCACCTGGCTGACAACCTGGATTGCATTGCAAAGGATATGGACGAGCATCCAGCGTGGCAGCCACAGGTGAACGGGTATGAGGGTACCCAGGAACCGGCACGCTCTGAGACAGACGCAGGTTCAGGGAGCGCTGACGTGCCAGGTGTTGATGTGGTCGCCCAATTTCTCTGGATTGGGAAGATTCTCCACTACGCAGCAACGATTGCCTGGCAGGACAAAGGACCTGTTCACCGTGTTGAGTTTGGCGCCAATGCCTGGAGGCAATTTGCAAACAGTCACACGAAATACTGGCTGGGTTTCTGCGTGCGCTATCTTTGTCAGAGGCACGACGTTCGCCTGGAAAACATGCCGACGGCAATGGCTGACGGCGATACGGAACCGGTGATGACGCCGGATGTTGAGGTCGATGTCACGCTACCTGCTGCCGATGCGGGCGGCGTGACAGTGTCGTTGTCGTTGTCGGCATACAGAAAGACGCCGGAGCCAGGGAATCCCGGCGCGCCAGGCTTGACGTACCAAGCGGCAAACGCGCTTGCCGAGCGCATCACGCGCGAGCAGAACTGGCAATGTAGCCGCCTCTTTGAGCAGGGCGGATTATTCCTCAGCGTTGAATTCTTGCCGGGTCAGCTTGCTACGATAGCTGATTCCGACGGCTACCATGAGCTGCTGGAAAAGCTGCGCCAGGATCCGGCGTGGGCAGAGCAAGAACGCCT
>DATLSW010000221.1:0-5033 GCA_035533955.1 Ktedonobacteraceae bacterium
GAATCGGAGAATCTCTACAGCGTGATCTACACGTTGAATACGACGCCTCTTACGAGCAACGTCATCATCGATGGCACAGCATATCCCATGGTGGCAAAAGGGCCAGCCAATGGAGGCATCCTCTATCAGTACACGACAAAGCTGCCGCATGGCACGCATACCTTCAGCTTTTCCTTCTCGGATAGTAATGGAACGTATGCCTTGCCGGATAATGGTGTGCCGTGGACGGGTCCCACCATTCATCAGTTCAAAATCGTCGCCAACGTCTCGCCGAAAATAGCGACGCCGGGACAGACGGTGACATATACGGCGAAGTATACTTCGTTTCTGGGGCTGGCTCCCACCGTGGCCGAGGTCGAAATTGATGGCGTCGATTACCCGTTGCAAGCGTCGGGGAACGATTTTTCCAAGCCAGTGACCTACACCTACAGCACCAACGCGCTGTCGGTAAACGATCACTATTATCGCTTCGTCTTTGATGACGGTTCGGGTGATGGCGTCACCGACTTCATCGGCGCTGCGAATCCTACGGTCACGACGCTGACCTTGACAAAATCGTCGGTCAGTCCGACGTCAGGGCTGGATACCACGCCGTTCACGTTCCAGACGACGTATGCCGACTCCACAGGGGCGGCGCCGACCTCTGCGCTGCTTTATGTGGATAACATCTCGTATCCTTTGACGCAGCAGCCCGGCGGCACGTATCAGACGGGAGTGGTCTTCTCGACCACGCTGACGCTTGCCAATGGAAAGCACTCGTTTTACTTCGTCTTTACCAATGCCAATACCAGTTGGGCCGATCCCTTTGCTCCGGCCGCCTATGCCGGCCCGAATGTCGGCAGCAATGCGCGGCCGGTTCCCCAAGGCTCCATCAATGGTCAGGTTCCCAACGATCCTGGCGCTTATGATCCGAGCTGAAGCGATTGAGGATATGGCAATCTAGAGTGTGGCGATCTGGAATGTAATGCTGCAAAACAGGCGAGGATCAGCCCTTGATCCTTGCCTGTTTTGCTTGCCCTTCTTGTTCGGCAATGGATATAATCAAGCAAGGGACGCTACAATAGGATAAATTACCAGTTTTTGCAAAGGAGCGCTGAAACATGGCGGCAGAACGTGATCGACCCGGAGCTTCATCGGCTGAAGTCTCTATTCTCTGTAGTGGATATGTGCATCAAAGTGACGATCCGCAAGTGAGCCGTGTGGCCTCGACGGTGGCGTTCGTGCGCGATGGTGACACGCGTGTGATCATTGATCCAGGCATGGTCTCGGATCAGCAAAGCATACTCGCGCCGCTTGTAGCTTTAGGGGAGTCACCGGCGACGATCACCGATGTGATCTTTTCCCATCACCATCCCGATCATACGCTCAACGCGGCTCTCTTTCTGAACGCGCGTTTCCACGACTACTGGGCCATCTATCAGGGCGATAGCTGGCGCGATCGCCGCGCGGAAGGCTATGAAGTCTCGCCCTCCATTCGCCTGATCGAAACGCCGGGTCATACTCCGCAAGACATCACTACCCTGGTTGGTACAAGCGACGGCGTCGTGGCGTTCACCCATCTGTGGTGGTTTGCCAGCGGGCCAGCCGAGGACCCGCTCGGCGACGATATGGAGGCGATACACCGTAATCGCGAGCGCGTGTTGCGGGTAGCAACCCTGATCGTACCCGGCCACGGCGAACCTTTTGTGCCAGATAAGTCAACGCCGCGTTGATTATGCCAGGCTATTATCGGCGTGGTACAATGGTCGCGTAGTGAAGATCACCTTTTCTGTAGGATAACGCATTCATGTCGTATACGCTTTGGACGTTCTTCTGCCTCGCAGCTTATAGTGTTGGTATTGTCGTGCTTTTGCTTGTGACGCCGCGTTTGCTTCGCTATTCCTATGATCAACCCGCTTTTACCGGCTTCGCGGCTCTGGAGATCGTGGGAGGTTTGTGCGTTTTTGGCGCGGTAACTATTACCTATGGCCTGTTCAGCGGCAGCTTTGCTATCGAGGTGCTGGATTTTTTGCTCCTGGCGGGCATTTTGGTCGTGGGGAGCGCGCTCTCCTATCGAAGTTTCCGGTCTCGCCAGCGTGATGCGGTTCGTGCTACGCGCGTCATCGCGGGCATCTTTTGTTTGCTGCTGGTTCTGGCCGCCATATACTATCTGGCTTTGTTGTTTGGCGCGTAATCGTGGCTCCTGCTTTGTGTTATGATGATCGTAACAGACTTTGCTGTGCCGGGAAAATTGTAAGACGCAATGCATTGCGCCCAAAAGGAACGTGCGATGATCGTCAAGGATATTATGATCACGAAGCTTGTGACCGTCGAGCCGGGCGATACTTTGAGCCACGCGGCAAATATCTTGCGCCAGTATCAGTTTCACCACTTGCCGGTAGTGCGATCCATCAGCAGGCCCGGAAGCCAGCAAGCTGATCATGCCATCCATACGCCGTTGTTGCTGCTTGAAGGGATGCTGACTTCACAAGATATCGATATGGTGGTGGCGCTGGCAAAACAGAGTGCGTCAGGAGATATATTGCAACGTCCCTGGCAAGAGCAGCGCGTGGTCGAACTCATGCATCGCGCCGCCATCCGTGTGACGCCAACCACAAGCGTGGCGGCGGCGGCTCAACTACTCGTCGAGCGAAACCTGAACAGCCTGCCGGTAGTTGAATATGAAGCCGACGAGACTGGCGCGCAGACTGTGCTGGTTGGGCTGATTACTCGCAGCGACTTGCTGCTCGCGCTGGCTCGCATGATGGGAGCGCTCGAACCCGGCATGCAACTCGATATTCCGCTGCCGTCTGGCGCTGTGTCGCACCTGGCGCGAACGCTCGCCCTCGCCGCCGAATTGCACATACAGGTACGCAGCATCGTAGCTGCTCCCGCCGCGGGAGGTGTGCCGCAGACAGCGACGCTCCGCCTGGGGACGATCAATCCCACACCGCTGCTGGTGCGTTTGCGCGAAGCTGGTATCGACTATTCCTTCGCCGACTCGCTGATTGGAGAGAACGACCATGCCTGATGCTCCTGCGCAGCGCGCGCGGCTCCTCTTTGATCCTATCGAATTGCGCTATGATTTCGGAGAAGGACATCCCTTTCAGGCGCGCCGTCTCAGCGCCTTGATTGATCTCCTGCAAAGCAGTGGATTGTGGAATCCTGACGATCAACAAACGGCGATGCCGCTGCGACTCGCGACCGTTGAGGAACTGGGCCTGATTCACCACGCCGATTACATCGCGGCGGTGCAGCACCTGAGCCAACCACTGACGGAGCAGACCGCGCAAGAGCAACAGGAGCGCGAGCAATTGCTGCTGCGCTATGGTTTTGCCGATGGCGACACCCCGGCAGTGCCTGGAATGCACGAAGTAACGGCGTCTATTGCCGGAGGGACGCTGGCGGCGCTCAGCGCCGTGATGGGCTTGCCGGAAGGCGGCCGCTTCGCCTCGGAAGATGAGCGGCCTCTGCACGTCTTTCATCCAGGCGGCGGATTGCACCATGCCTGGGCAGAGCGCGCTTCGGGCTTCTGCGTCTACAACGATAGCGCCGTGGCAATTGCCCATGTCCTGCAAGCAATCGGCGCGAAGGTTCTGTACATCGACTTTGACGCGCATCATGGCGATGGCGTGCAGCGCGCCTTTTATGATGAGCCGCGCGTCATGACCATCTCGCTGCACGAGACAGGACACTATCTGTTTCCTGGCACTGGTGATGTTCTCGAATTGGGCAACGGTTTAGGGCGCGGCTACTCGGTGAATATCCCGTTGGAGCCGTTTACCGAAGATGACTCATATATCGAGGCAATGGAAGCATTGCTGCCTCCGCTCGTAACGTCTTTTGCGCCCGACGTCATCATTACTCAGCACGGCTGCGATACTCACGCCTGGGATCCTCTGACGCATCTGTGTTTGACGATGCGCGGCATCCAGGCGCAGGTCAGGCTGGCCCATGAACTGGCTCATACCTATTGCCAGGGACGTTGGGTCGCTCTTGGCGGCGGCGGCTACGACCTGTTCCGCGTCGTGCCGCGCGCCTGGAGCATTGTCTGGGCCGAAGTATCTGGTCAGACGTTACCCGCGGCGCTGCAGGAGGCGTGGGTGACGCGCTGGTGTGCGGCCTGGCTGGAAGTCCAGGCAGAAGAGTCCGCCGCGCAGCAGTCCATGGGGAAAATGCCATCGGCGGCTGATTTCCCCACACTTTTCCTGGACAAGCCGGCTGATTTCCCCGCTTCTCCCCGGCGCTGGTCGATCAGTCGCACGAATCGGCATACCGTCGCGCTCGTTCGCCATCTCCTGTTGCCTTCTTCCTTGCGCCAGGCATTCCCCACGGCGCACACCCGTTCGCCGTTGGCGGGCCTGGTCGATCTGCTACACATTCGCGGCAGCGAAACTCCATCGCGCAGTGTCATGATCGAGACGACAGGTGGCCCGTTGATCTTGCGCGACTTTTGCCCGCCGTCTCTCGTCGAACGGCTCCAGCCGGATAGTGGGCTGCGTGCCTTCGCGCGTTTGCCTGCGCGCGAGCATCAATTGTTGCTGGGTATTGCGCGCCGTCCTGACTGTGCGCTCACTATCGCGCATACCCCGGCAGGCGAAATCGTGGGCGAGGTGACGCTCGCCCCCGGCGATTCCTGGTGGGAAGGTCTGGACAATGTCTATGAAGTCGCCATCGAGGTCAGTTCTCATTGGCGTGGGTGCGGTCTTGCCACGCGCTTGCTCGCCTTCGCGCTCGAACTGGACGCCTTAGAAGATATGCTTCTCTTTGCCGAGGGCTTATCCTGGCATTGGGATATCGAGGGACTGGGTCTCTCTGTCTACCGCTATCGCGAGCTGATCGCGCATTTGTTTGCCACGCAGGGCTTTACTGAACAGCCGACCACTGAACCGAATATCAACCTCGAACCCGCCAACATCTTTCTGGTGCGCGTCGGGAAGCGCGTTGACCAGCGCGCCTCCGCGCAATTTTTCAACCGCATGATGAGTTCTCCCAATATGGCCCGATTGTAGCGATCCAATCCTGGTGATCTGGCGTATTACTGAGCGAGAAGC
>DATLSW010000222.1:0-4243 GCA_035533955.1 Ktedonobacteraceae bacterium
AGAGCCGATTTTTTAGAGCAGCGCGCTGCTCTAAAAAATCGGCTCTCTGTTTTGAGAATCAATATAAATCAAGTTCTATCAAGGTACATTGACTTCCATCGAGATTCATGTTACAACTTATAAAGAGAGCATAATTCGTCGCTATGCTCGTCCTGAACAAAGCAAAGGAGCAAGTCAAAGATGACACTAGATGGAAACCTTAGCGCGACAGTTGACCACAGCAAGCCCAGAAAGGCCGGCCTGGAGGGCGTGATCGCGGCCACTACCACGCTCAGCAAAGTCGAAGGCACAACGGGGCGGCTTATCTACCACGGCTATAACATCCATAGTCTCGCGCGCACCGCCTCTTTTGAGGAAATCGCGCACCTGTTGTGGTTCGGACATCTGCCCAACCCGGCGGAGTTGAGCGATCTGAAAGCGCGGCTCGCAGCCGAACGCACTCTTCCCGATGCTGTACTGGGCGTTTTACGTGTTCTGCCCGCCACGACGGAGCCGATGGATGCCCTGCGCACGGCAGCCTCAGCCTGGGGCGCGGCAACGATCAAGGGCAAGCCTACCGCAGACCAGGCCATCGCCATCACCGCTCGTTTCCCCGTCTTCCTGGCGGCGTTCCAACGTCTGCGTAACGGCATGGAGCCGCTTGAGTCTCGGGCCGCGCTCGATCATGCCGCCAACTACCTCTACCTGTTGAACGGCCAGGAACCGGAAGAGCAGCACGTCAAAGCCCTGAATGCCTACTTAGTCTTACTGGCCGATCACGGCATGAACGCTTCGACGTTTACCGCGCGCGTCGTTGCCAGTACAGAGTCGGACATCGCCTCGGCGGTCGTGGCTGCCGTCGGCGCGTTGAAGGGGCCGCTGCACGGCGGCGCGCCCTCGAAAGTGCAGGACATGCTGCGGGCTATCGGCACGGTAGAGAACGCCGAGCCATGGCTGCGTCACGCGCTAGAACACGGCGACCGCCTGTCGGGCTTTGGACATCGCGTCTACAAGGCGGAAGATCCACGCGCCGAGGAGCTGCGTGAAATGGCCCGCGTCGCCGACCCGCAGGAGTTCGTGCTGGCGCGCCGCGTCGAGGAACTGGCGCTTGCTCTGCTGGAAGAGCAAAAGCCGGGTCGCCGCCTCTATACCAACGTCGAGTTCTATTCCGCCGTGCTGCTGGCCTCGGTCGGCTTTCCCAGCGATCTCTTCAGCGCCGCCTTCGCGGTCAGCCGCGTGGCCGGTTGGACAGCGCACATCCTGGAGCAAATCAATAACAACCGTCTCATCCGACCCGAATCCGAATACACCGGGCCATACGACGTTCCTTTTGTGCCGCTTGCGGCGCGTTAGGATGATACAATGATGGCGTTATAACATTGTTCGTTACCCGTAGGGGCGTGGGCTTGCCCAGCCCTATGCTCTATCCTGGATCGTACCATGATAGTTCACCAGGGCGCGGCAAGCCCGCGCCCCTACGGGTTGGTGATCTTTATGCTCAAACAACAACCTGCGCCCTGGCAGCTTTTTCGTAGCTGGGCCGCCATCGGCTTACAATCCTTTGGAGGCGGGGCATCGACCATATTCTTAATACAACAAACGTTTATTGAGAAACATGGCTGGCTGTCTATGGAAGAGTTTTTACGCTTCTGGAACTTATGCCTGCTTACTCCTGGCATTAACCTTATCGCGGTAACAGTGCTGATAGGGAAAAAGTTGGGCGGCGTCTGGGGCATCGCCGTTTCGCTGGCGGGCCTCCTGCTGCCCAGCGCCGCGATCACTTGCCTGCTAACGGCGGGCTTCCAATCAGTGGAACACCTGCCAGCCGTGCAGGCCATGCTTAAAGGGATTGTACCCGCGACGGGCGGCATCATGCTGGTGGTGGCGCTGCGCTTCGCCGTGCCGCTCATGAAAAGTGGCTGGAACGAGGGCAAAATCGTCCTGCTCGCCAGCGTGATGATGATCCTGACGGTGGCTGCCGCACTGATCGTCCTCAAACTCTCGGTGGTCGTGGTCATCATCGGCGCCGCCCTGCTCGGATCGGGCTTGTTCCGTCCTCCTGTACTGCCCGCGCCTGCCTCGCAAGAGCAACTGGAAAAGGTAAAGCAGCCATGATCAATCCCTTCGTTTACTGGTTCCTCTTCCTCAAAGCATCGCTCTTCTCATCGGGTGGATTCAGCAATTTGCCGAGCCTGCACCAGGATTTGATCGCCAACGGCTGGGCGAGCGGGGCCGACTTTGGACAATCACTGGCAATCGGGCAGATCAGCCCGGGTCCGAACGGTTTGTGGGTGATTTGCCTGGGCTACCTGACCTACGGCTATGTGGGCGCGGCGCTGGCGTTGATCGCCATCACCATTCCCCCGCTGCTGGTACTGGCGATAGCCGCCATTTACGATCACATCAAGGAGCGGCGCTGGGTGCAGGGCGTGATGCGCGGTGTCTCGCTGGCCGTCGTCGGCATCACGCTGACGGTCGTCTGGACGATTGTGTCACAGTCAGGGGTAGATTGGCGCGGCTATGCGATTGCCGCCGCCGCCTTTGGGTTGGGCATCAGCAATCGCGTGCATATCATCATTATCCTCGGCGCGGCCGCAGTGGCCGGGCTGGTGATCTATCACGGCATCCCTATCCCTTAAATGCTTTTTTCTCTTGTCCCATCAATGGTGGGGCAAGAGAAAAAAGCGTCAATAACCTCCCCTGTACTTTTGGACAGACTTCACATCGGATAGCTATTGTTGTCTTGCAGCAGTCTCTCGTTTCGGATACAATGAATGGTGGATACGCCATCCAATTCATGACTATCCTACGCAAATACTTCTACTGAGAGGGCTTTGCCTCTCAATACATTTTTCTGTGGAGAAAAGGAGAACATTTTTATGGCTTACGAAGTTCCGGCTTTAGCGTATGCCTACAATGCATTGGAGCCATACATCGATGAGGAGACGATGCACCTGCATCACGACAAGCACCACGTCGCCTATGTCACCAATTTGAACAATGCCTTGAAGGGACATGACGACCTGGCCTCGCTTTCCATTGAAAACCTGATACGGCGCATCAACGAAGTGCCGGAGAACATCCGCACGGCGGTGCGCAACAACGGCGGCGGCCACATCAATCACAGCATGTTCTGGGAGATCATGGGTCCCCACGCTGGCGGCTCTCCAAGCGGCGCGTTGGCGTCAGCCATCGATCAGACGTTCGGCTCCTTCGACGCCTTCAAGGCCGCGGTGAACGACGCGGGCGCGAAACGCTTCGGTTCCGGTTGGGCCTGGCTGGTAGTGGGCAAGGACGGCAAGCTCCAGGTCACGTCCACAGCGAACCAGGATAGCCCATTCATGGAAGGTCTCTACCCGGTACTGGGCGTCGATGTCTGGGAACACGCCTACTACCTCAAGTACCAGAACCGCCGCCCCGAGTATCTCGCGGCCTGGTGGAACGTGGTAAATTGGGACGCGGTCGCGCAACGTTTCGCGGCAGTCCACGGCTAACACCACAAGTCACACGCCTGGACAGAATAATGCTCTCCCCCAAATGGGGGAGAGCATTATTCTGTCCAGGCGTGTGACCCGCTTCTCTTGTCATTCGCTCTGATCAATGCTACACTTGTGGCGCGAGAACAATCCACAGGCACTATAGCGAAACAGTGACACATATCAATTCTAAAGGACGGAGCAAATGAACATTAAGAGTAATATACGCAAACTGACCTATGTGTTTATTGTTCTCTTTGTGTTATTGAGCGGCGGACTTGTCTACTGGCAAGTCGGCGTCTCCGCGCAAGTGACCTCGAATATTCATAACAGCCGGCATTGCCTCCCCGACAGCGCGCCCATGCGCGGGCGCATCTTCGACCGCAACGGCGTCTTGCTGGCTGAATCCGTCCCTTCGACAACCGGCTGCGGCTACATTCGCAAGTACTCCGAACCATCGCTGGCCGGCCTGATAGGCTATTATGTCGATCCAACGCTGCCCGCCACCGGCCTGGAGGCTCAGTACAATACTTATCTCAGCGGACAGGTTGGTGTGACTGCCCTCGACAACCAGTTGAACCAGTTACTGCACCGTCCACCCGTCGGCGACGATATCTACCTGACCATCGATGTGCGCATCCAGCGCGCCGTCGTCGCCGACTTCGCCAAAGACGTCGCGCCAACAGATAACGTCAACGTCTTCCAGACCAATCGCGGCGCGGCCATTGTCGAAGACCCGCATACCGGCGAAATTCTGGCAATGTACAGCAGCCCCGGCTATGATCCGA
>DATLSW010000223.1:0-15674 GCA_035533955.1 Ktedonobacteraceae bacterium
TGCCCCTCGAACGCATCAGCACATCGATGACCATCAACGCCACGGCCAGCATCTTGCTCGCGCTCTATATCGCCGTCGCCAAAAAGCAGGGCGTCGCTGTACAGAAGCTCTCCGGCACGGTGCAAAACGATGTACTGAAAGAATATATCGCGCGCGGCACGTACATCTACCCGCCGCGCCAATCCATGCGCATCATCACCGATATCTTCCGCTATTGCGCAGACAATCTGCCGCGCTGGAATACCATCAGCATCAGCGGCTATCATATCCGCGAGGCGGGCGCGACCGCCGTGCAGGAAATAGCATTCACGCTTTCCAACGCCATCAGCTACGTGCAGGGAGCCATCGACGCCGGATTGGACGTAGACAGATTCGCCGGGCAGTTGTCGTTTTTCTTCAACAGCCACAACAACCTGTTCGAGGAAGTCGCCAAGTTCCGCGCCGCGCGCCGCATGTGGGCGCATATCATGCGCGAACGCTTCCACGCCCGCGACCCGCGCTCCATGATGCTGCGCTTCCACACGCAGACCGCCGGTTCCACGCTGACGGCCCAGCAGCCGGACAATAACGTCGTGCGCACGGCCTACCAGGCGCTGGCAGCGGCGCTGGGCGGCACGCAGTCGCTGCATACCAACGCGAAGGACGAAGCGTTATCGCTGCCGACCGAGAACTCGGCGCGCCTGGCGCTGCGCACGCAGCAGATACTGGCCTACGAAACGGGCGTGGCCGACGTGGTCGATCCGCTCGCCGGATCGTATTACATTGAGTCTCTGACCAACACCATTGAAGAGCGCGCCTGGGCCTATATTGAGCAGATCGACGCCCTGGGCGGCAGCGTGCGCGCCATCGAACACGGCTACATGCAGGCCGAGATCGAGCAGGTCGCCTATGATTACCAGCGCGCGCTCGATGAGGAGCAGGCCATCGTCGTCGGCGTCAATCGTTTCATTTTAGAGGATGAACAACATCCCGCTTTGCTGCGCGCCGATCCCGCTATCGAGCAGCGACAGGCGGCAAAGCTGGCGGCGCTCAGGCAAAGCCGCGATAACGAGCGCGCCGGGCAGGTACTGGCCGCCCTGGAGCGCGCGGCGGCAGGTACGGACAATCTGCTGCCGTTCATTATCGAGGCCGTCGAGGCATACGCGACGCTGGGCGAGATCAGCGATACCATGCGCCGCGTCTTCGGCGAGCAGCATGAATTTCGCAGTGTTGATTAACCATTGAAAAATTTGTTGGTGGAAATCTGTTGTATGGAATATATCGATCCAGAAGATGAGGAGCAGTCTCAGATCGTCTATCCGGCCCGCGATGCCGAGCGCAGCCAGCAGGCATTCGATCACGAGCGCGGAGCAACGGCCGGGCAGGCCGCGGCGCCCATAGGCGTCTTTGATTCCGGGGCAGGCGGACTCACGGTACTGTCCGCCTTGCGCGCGGAACTGCCGCGCGAGCATTACATTTACCTGGGCGACACGGCGCACATCCCGTATGGGCAGCGCAGCGACGCCGAGATTACCGAACTTTCTATCCAGGGCTGCCACTTTCTCGTCGAGCAGGGAGTGAAGATGATCGTCGTGGCCTGCAACACGGCCTCGCAGGCGGCGCTGGCGACCTTGCGGGCCACTTTCTCGATTCCTTTCGTCGGCGTCGTTCCGGCGGTCAAACCGGCGGCGCGCATGACGCGCAAGGGACGTATCGGCGTCGCGGCCACGAACCAGGCGTCGCGCGCCACCTATCTGCGCCACCTGATCGACGAGTACGCCGACGGCATCGCAGTCTACGCGGTGGGCTGCCCCGAACTGGTGACGCTGGTCGAGCGCGGCGAACTGGATGGGCCGGTCGTCGAAGAGACCGTCCGGCAGGCATTGCTGCCGATCCTGCGGGAAGATATCGACGTGCTGGCTCTGGGATGCACGCACTTTCCCGCGCTGCGCCCCGTTATCGAGCGCGTCGCTGGCAGCCGCGTGCAGGTCATCGATAGCGGCGCGGCCGTGGCGCGGCGCGCGCACGATGTGCTGGATGCTGAGGCGCTGCTACAGCCATCCAACAACGGTGCGCTGGCGGCGGGCGAACTGCGCGTCTGGTGCAGCGGCGATCCCGCCGCCTTCAGCGCCGTCGCCAGCAAAATTCTTGGCTATCCCGTTGTGGCGGCGCAATTTATTGCTCCTGAATCACAGGCACGGCGACAGGCGCAATGAATTGCGCCGCCACGGCAAATAGTCACATTCCTTCACGAGGAGTCCTGATGCAAATCACGTTCATAGGTCACGCGGGTATCTTTATCGAAACACACTATGGCAGCATTCTCTGCGACCCCTGGTTCAACCCGGCCTACTTCGCGTCCTGGTTCCCATTTCCCAGCAACGAGCAGGTTGATCGCGAAAAGCTGCGCCAGCCGACCTACCTCTATCTCTCCCACCAGCATCACGATCACTTCGATCCGCAGTTTCTGCGCGAGCATGTCTCAAAAGAGACAACGGTGATCCTGCCGGATTTCCCGCTCGCGCTGCTCGAACGCGCGCTGCGCGAGGTTGGCTTCACGAAGTTCATCCAGATGAAGAATTACGAGACGCGCGCCCTTGATGGGCTGCTGCTGACTTCGGTGGCGATGGTGGCTCCGACCGATGGCCCGCTGGGCGACTCCAGCCTGATTGTGAACGATGGCGAGACCTGCATCTTTAACCAGAACGACTCGCGTCCCATCGACCTGGACACGCTGGCGAATTTTGGTCCCTACGATGCCCACTTCGTGCAGTTCTCCGGCGCGATCTGGTATCCGATGGTCTATCAATTCCCCCAGAAAATGAAAGACACGCTGGGACGCAAGAAGCGCGAAAACGAGATGGCGCGCGCCCTGAATTACATCCAGCATCTCGACGCCAGCTTTGTGGTGCCATCCGCCGGGCCGCCCTGCTTCCTGGACGACGACCTGTTCTATCTCAACGATTTCGAGCGCGACCCCATCAATGTCTTTCCCGACCAGACGGTGTTTATCGAGTACTTGCAGGAACACGCGCAGGATAATGGCCGCCTGATGATTCCTGGCAGCGTGATGACGCTGACGCCGGGCCAGTGCGCGATCACGCATCCGCTGCCTGATAAAGAGGTGCGAGCGATCTTCACGGACAAACGCGCCTATCTTGAGGCGTACCAGGCACGCCAACGCCCAGGTATCGATGCGGCGAAGGCGTCCTGGCCGCGCGGGCAGGTAGATATCGCCGCGTCCCTGCGCGATTGGTTTGAGCCGTTGTTGCAGCAGGCCGATATTACCTGCGTTGGCGTCAACGGACGCCTGCTGCTCGATTGCGGCGAGCAGGCTACCGTGATCGACTTCCAACAGCGCGCGGTCTACCCCTGGCGCGATGAGGAATGGGAATACCGCTTCGGCATCGATCCGGCGCTGATCGAATCGAGCATCATACGCCACGTCGAGGATTGGGTCAACGACCTGTTCCTTTCGTGCCGCTTCGAGGCCGAGCGTAAGGGGCCGTTCAACGAGTACATCTACAACTTTTTCAAGGGGCTGACGCCGGAACGCATCAACTACATCGAGGGCTATTATGCCGAGCAATCGCTCGATCAGCAGTTCTGGGAAACCCACGGCTACCGCATCCAGCGGCGTTGCCCGCACCTCAAGGCCGATCTGACGCGCTTCGCCAGGATCGAAGACGGCATTCTCACCTGCACTATGCACGGCTGGCAATTTGAACTGGCAACCGGGCGTTGTCTGACCTCTGATGATCGCAAACTCTATAGCCAGCGTATCGACGCCGACGGCGCTCCCATCAACGAAGCGGGCGAGCAGGTCGAGGCTATGGCAATGGAGCGGCCCGCTCCCGCGCAATGCAAAAATTGCTGGTACAGGCCGGAAAAATTAGTAGGGAGATAAGGCGGTCGCTTTTTCTGAGTCCCACCGCTCTTCTCAAACGTGTTGTTAAGTAGGGTCAGATTTAGCGCGCCCGTTGGTAGCTCTCAGCCAACAACTCTTGCAACCGGATACATCTATAGGACGTATAACCTGTGGAGAAGAAATGGATAAAAGTGCTATTTGTACCCCGTAGCAGGCAAGCGGTTCTCGCGTTCATGCCGTGAAATGTTATGATGCGTAAGGAGATCGTAACATACGTTGATATGCATTCCTGGGCCAAACCGCACTGGCTGCCAGGAAGCATCGATATGCATACAAAAAGAAGCTCAAGCTGAGTGCCGTCAGCCCTGTTGAGAAAGGATGAATCCATGTCCAAACAGATGAGCATACATGTACTTCCTTCACCATCACAGCCGCAAATACACGCTGATAGGCTTGTCATGGCATCAAATCGTGGCCCCGTAGAGTATCTGATTACACAGGACGGCTCGTTGAAACAGCGCAGGGGCGCTGGTGGTATGGTCACTGCTCTCATCGATGCCGGGAGCCGCATGGAAGTGACCTGGGTGGCAATGGCAATGACCGAAGGAGATCGTTTAGCCCTGAAAGAGGCGCAGCAGAATAACGGGCTGCTGCAATCTCCCGTGCGCGGGCAGAAAATAAAATTTCGCTACGTCGCCATTGCCAAAAATGCCTATCGCAAACACTACGAAGTGATGAGCAACCAGATTCTCTGGTTCTTACAACATTACCTTTACGATCCCTCGGATGATTCGTCCGCGACGCGCCGCCTGCAAGACGCCTGGACAAACGGCTATGTCGTGGCAAATCACGCTATCGCTGATGCCGTGATTGCCGAAATCGAGCGCGAAGATTCGTCCGCAGTGGTTATGCTGCATGACTATCATCTCTATCTCGCGCCTGCTATGATTCGCGCGGCGCATCCCGGTGTCGTCATGCAGCAATTTATCCACATCCCCTGGCCGGACAGCCGCTGCTGGCATTTCTTGCCCAGCAACATCGCCCAGGCCATCTATAGCGGGCTGGTGGGTAACGACATCATCGGTTTCCAGACGGAGCGCGACGCGCGCAATTTCCTGGAAGGCGCTAAAACCATGCTCGATGGCGCGGTCGTCGATTTTGAAGAGGGGACCGTCTGGTGGAAGAGCCGCGAAATCACCGTGCGGGCCTATCCTATCTCAATCTCCGTGACAGGCGAGCGCAAGGTCATCAATAGTACCGCCGGGCAACGCGCCGCCGCCAAAATTCGCCCATTACTCGGCAAGCAAACGATCATGCGCGTGGACCGCATCGAGCCAACCAAAAATATCGTGCGCGGGTTTCAGGCATACAAACTGCTGCTGGAGAACCACCCCGAATTGCGCGGCAAGGTCACGTTCCTGGCGTTTCTCGTTCCTTCGCGCCAGGCATTAGCCAAGTACAAACGCTATCGTGGTGACATTCTCAAAATTATCGATGAGATCAACGAGGCTTACAGGACGGACGCCTGGACGCCTATCACCGCCTTCTGGGACAATGACCGCGTCAGGGCGCTGGCAGCGATGCAATTTTATGATGTGCTGCTGGTCAACCCGATCATCGACGGCATGAACCTGGTCGCAAAAGAGGGGTCGGTGGTGAATAACAACGATGGCGTGCTGGTGCTGTCGCGTACTGTCGGAGCTTTTCAGCAGCTTGGCAAAGCGGCTATCCCGACATCGCCCACCGACATCGAAGAGACGGCGCAGGCGCTCTACACGGCCCTGACCATGCCGGAAGCCGAGCGTAGTTTCCGCGCCCGCCTGGCCCGCGAGAGCGTGGAGCGTCACGACTTGAACCGCTGGCTTACGCGGCAGGTGAACGACATCAATATGCTGCTTGAGCAGCGTATGGCTGCTCAAGTTATCGACTTTGACCGGTCAAACGATGACCACCAGCCACTCGCGCTGAGCGCGCGCTAGAGGGATGATAATGGGGTCACAAAAAATCGGCTGTTGAACAGCCGATTTTTTGTGACCCCATTATCATCCCTGTTACGCATAGAAAATTTCCGTCGAGAAGATCAGGCCGGAACTGACGGCGGCGGTGCAGCTATTGGACTGTTCGGCATTGTACATAGCAGTAAATGCCTGGGCGGGCGTATTCTCGCCCTGCACATTCTCGGCCATCGTGCCTCTGAAATAGATCGGCGCGCCCTCGCTGCTACAGGCCCAGATGCTCAATGGCTCCCAATCATAAGTCGCGTCGGCATTGAAATAGATTTCCGGCAAGGGCAGGTTATCTTTCGCGCCATAGGCCACATACCATACCTGGTAGTTCGTCCAGTAGCCGGGCGAATCATCGCCGAAGTCGAAAAACACCCGCGTTGTGGCGTGATTGTAGCCGTCTACCAGCGCCTTCGTCAGCTTGAAACCTTCCCATTCGACTTCCAGATCGCCCGCGCCATACGCGCCCACCACGCTGTTATAATGGTTGGTGGCGATATAGCTCTGAATGTTGTTAACCATTTGTCCCCAATGATGCCCATCGGCGGTCCAGGCTGATACAGTTCGTGGGATAGCTTTACCGGAGTAGTAATTGCTCTCGCCCGCGGCCACGGCAAGATTCGTCGAACCGTTGTGGCAACCCCACACGCCCTGCGCGAAACTGTCGATGGCCTTCGTAATGGATGCGACAGAATCGTCATGGCCGCCGAAATCATACGTGCCATAGACGCCATTGCCTAGATAAACCGGCTGGCCCCAGTCGAGGATGATCAATCCGGCTGGCCCCGTCGCAGCAGTGCAGCCTTGATTGTAGAGAGTTGCGGCGTCTGTAGTACTTTCGTACAATGAGTCTGTATTATTCGGCACGCTAAGCTGGTTTGATCCGGCTAACGCTCTGGGCAAAATCGGCATCCTGTCCTTCGCGGGCAGGCTCAATGTCGAGCGCGACACGGCAGGCGCGGCGCGCGTAGCACGCGGCGCCGTCAACACGCCGAAGCTGAGCAGCAAACAGAGGCCCATCAAGACAAGCAGGGATCGACGCAATAGACGTGGTTTCTTCATACGATTAACAACCTTTCAAATTGGCACATGGGAATCTGTTCCAGAGAGGCAAGCAAGCCCCAATAGCGCAAGTGTAGCGTGCGAAGTTTATGGCTGTCAAGAAATTTCATATAGAATAGGATGTATGTCAGTCGCAAATATGATATACTCTTGCACATCAACATTCTTGATGGGGGATAAAGTATATGGCACACCCTCGCGTCTTTATCAGTTGTTACAAAGGCGATCCTTCGCACCCTGATACTCTGTTCACGCAGCGACTGCTGACCGATCTCAGCGCGTCCGGCGCCATCGTCGCCACCAGTTCTGGCAATAATGAGACGGCGCAGCGCCTGACGCAGGCGCTCAAGCACTGCCAGTGGCTCATTCTCGTGCAAACGCCGGCCGCGCTCTCGTCGCCGCAAGTGAGAAACGAGGTTGACACGGCTCTCAGCCTCGCGGCACAGGGGAAAATGCGCGGCGCCCTGGCTATCATCGCGGCGCCGAGCGATCCGCGCGCTATGCCGCCGTTATGGGCCAACACGCGCGCGTTCGACGCCGTTCAGAGCTATCAACAGGCGCTCATCTCCCTCCAGACGGCACTGGAACTGGATCGCGCCGACGCAGGCGCTACCGTGCTGGCAAGCAGCGGAACGCCATATGCCCAGGCCGCGCCAGGCGCAGCAGGCTGGGAGCAACCGCAGCCTCTGCGTCAAAGCGCCAGCAACCCGTGGGCCACGCCGCCGCCACAGCCGCGCGAGACAGCCGATCTGCCGACACTGTTTAATGCGCCCGGCAAGAGCCAGAAATCTACCGGAGCCGGATCGCACCCACTGCGCACTTTCCTGATTACAGCACTGGCTGTCCTGCTCATTCTGGCCGCCGCCGGCGGTTTCTTCCTTGCCAAAAGCGCCATTATCACGTATAACGCGGGCGCGCTCTCCAGCGCCGTGCGCGCCACCACTACCGCGCAGGCGCAAATCACCGCCGACGCCGCCATCGTCTCGGCGCGGAATCCCTACCCGCCCGGCAGCGGCTCGCTGATCATCAGCAACGCGCTGACTGATACCAGCAGCCTGGGCTTCTGGCAAACAAACGACACCTGCACGCTCAAAAACGGCGCCTATGACGTCAGCGAGACAGCGGGTACAGGCTTTACGTATTGCTATGATCAAAGCACCAATTTCAGCGATTTCGTCTACCAGGCGCAGGTCAAGTTCATCAGCGGCTACGCGGCGGGCCTTGTTTTCCGCGCTGACACCACTTCTAAACAGCCGAAACTCTACTATTTTCAGATCAGCGAAAATGGCAGCTACGGCTTCTATCTCGCCACCGGTCATCTCAACACCATCGGCAAGGAACTGCAAGGCGGCACGAATACGGCGATCATTCGCAGCGGCTCTGGCCAGACGAACGTCATCGCGGTCGTGGCGCGTGGTCACTACCTGGACTTTTACGTCAACCTGCGCTACCTGTTCAGCGCCACCGACGGCACGATCAGCAACGGCCAGATCGGCGTTTTCATCTACGACAAAGCCGACGCCGCCGAAGCAGCCTTCAGCTATATTAAGATATGGCAATTATGATACTATTGCATACCACACAGCCGCCGTGTCGGGGTCATAACTCGTTTCATAAAGTGTTGACATTCAGAGGCGTTTGCGCTATTCTATCCGCAAAGATGCAAGCCACACATTGACATCCTATCTCTGCAAAAACCACGCCCTGATAGCGATTGCGCGATGTGCCTGTGGCGGGTCTGCTCAAAAACTGAATGCTGCGCCGATGTGGCGGTGAGTTCCATCGACACACAAAACGCCTGTGGAGCGGGCGGCTCTGGCTCTCTGGCAACGGAGAGTGAAACTGCCCGCGTTGAAGCAGGAACTACCGGTGATGTTTGGGCCACGTCTCAAATGTCCAGGTTGTAGAGAACGGTCACTTCTCCGCCGTCAACCGCAAAACGAACTGCCGCGACTGGCCGGGCGCGATGTTGAGACGATCCGCCGGACGATTAAGCGCGTCTTCGCTGCTGACTACTGGCTCGAAGCAGATAAAATCATGATCCGGCGCGCTCGCCGGTTCTGACCAGACCTGCATGGTAGAGAGCGCATACGCGCCATCGACGGGCAATTCCGCGATAGTGAGTCTGCCGCGCGGAAACTCAACGCTGACGCTGTGCGGAAATGGGTATGGAGAGTCGGGCGGATGATTAATCCAGTCGCAGGCGCTGGCGGTAAAGCCGGGCGGGCCGCTGCTAATCACGCGCGCCTTGTCCTGCTGCGCCACGGCAAAATAGGGATGGAAACCGGGCGCGATGGGCATGGTTTCGTCGCCGCGATTCTCCATCGTCACCGTGTAAGTCAATGTGCCTTCACCTGCGGCCACGGCGGCAGTGAACGTAAACTCGTAAGGGTAGCTGGCGCGCGTGGCAGCGCTGCTGACCAGTTGCATAGCCAGGCGCGCCTCATCCTGAGCGATGATGTTCCAGGGCAGGAGACGACCAAAGCCGTGAATGGGCAGGATGGTGTTTTTTTCCAGAAAAATGCCATTTTTCAGGCGCGAGAAGTTGGGGATCATGAGCGGCAAGCCCCAGCGATGGACATTGCCTGTCGTCACGGCCCGGTAGAGAACGGGCCAATCGCCCGCCTGAAAGTGCGAGACGAGGCAAATATCGGGCATAATGCCGATCATCGTCTCGCCAGATCGCAAAACACGCTCGCGCGCGGTTGGGAAATCCATAGCATCAGCCATAGAGAATCCTCCTCATCTTTATCCATATCGCGATAACCATTCGTTATGTATTATAGGCGAAGCGACGAACGGGGTTCCAGGGCGATGTTTGCCATCTCCCTGACAGCGGTACGGTCTCTATTGCGTTTTCGGAAGCAGACGCTTATACTGTAGATAACAAAGGATCAGGCGACCCAACTCCCAGTAGAGAAATGGGGAACTCATGGGTATGGAAGACGCTTCGGAGAATGCAAACAGCAACGTGCAATTTGTAGGACAGAGCAGACTGGGAAGAGAGGAGAAATTACCTGTGCAAGGGTCTATCGCCATCAAAGGGACGCGCAACGGCTTACTGCTCACGCTGGAGCCGGAAACGCCCTTTAGTGATGTGCTGAACGCTCTGGCCCGTCGGCTAGCCGAAGCTCCGGCCTTTTTCCAGGGCGCGTCACTGGCCGTCGATACGAGCCGTCGCCATTTGCGCGGCAGCGAGCGCAAGCAGCTTGAGAGCCTTCTGGCACGCTACCAGATTTCCGTCATGTCGCTCGAACAGTTGAGCGCGCCACCGCAGGAGGAGGCGCGCCTGCTTGCGAGCGGCCTCTCGGCCACCGACTATACCGGCCAGCAGCTCACCCAGTTTGAACTGGCGCCGGTGGCAGAAGCGCAGCGCGAAGGACAGGAGACGGACGGCACGCTCCTCTTGCGGCGTACCATTCGTTCCGGCCAGGCAATCCATCACACCGGCGCTATCGTGATTCTGGGTGATGTCAACCCTGGCGCGGAAGTGGTGGCAGGCGGCGACGTCATCGTCTGGGGCGTGTTGCGCGGCATGGTTCACGCGGGCTATCCCGGCAACGACCAGGCTTACGTCTGCGCGCTGGCGCTGGCGCCCGTGCAACTGCGCATCGCTCATCTGCTCTCGCGACCGCCGGAGGGCATAGAGGTACAGACGCACCCGGAAGTGGCGAGCATCCGCAATGGGCGTATTGTCGTGGAGACCTGGATGAATGGGCGTCCGCCGCGCAAGTAGCAACCAACGTATCGTATTGCAATGTCTGTAGGGGCCGATTTATCGCACCCCTGGATGGGCGCGAGATTACCTCTCCCCCAGAGAGGCTATCAGCACCAACGTAGGAGCGTGTTTTATGGACAGCCGGGTGATTACCATTACATCGGGGAAGGGTGGTGTTGGCAAAACGACGACAACTGCGAACCTGGGTACAGCCCTGGCGATGCAAGGTAAAAAGGTCGCCGTGGTAGACTCAGATATCGGATTGCGCAACCTTGACGCCGTGTTGGGGCTGGAGAATCGTATCGTCTACGATCTCGTCGATGTGGTGGAGGGGCAATGCCGCTTGCGGCAGGCGCTGATCAAGGATAAGCGGCAGTCGGAACTGTATTTGTTGCCGGCAGCGCAAACACGCGATAAGAATGCGATCACCAGCGTCCAGATGGAGCAGCTCTGCCAGCAATTGCGCCAGGAGTTCGACTTTGTAATCATCGACTCCCCGGCAGGCATCGAGCAGGGATTCCGCAACGCCATCGTCGGCGCCGACGAGATTATCATCGTGGCAAACCCGGAGATGGCCTCCGTGCGCGACGCCGACCGCATCATCGGCCTCGTCGAGGCGGCGGACAAAGCGGAGCCGCGCCTGATCCTCAACCGCCTGCGCCCGGAGATGGTGAAACGCGGCGATATGATGGATGTGGCCGACGTGCTGGAAGTGCTGGGCATCGATTTGCTCGGCATTGTTCCCGAAGATGAAAATATCATCATCGCCATCAACAAAGGTGAGCCTATCGTCTATGACAAACGCTCGCGCGCCGGACGCGCTTATCTTAGTTCCGCGCAGCGCATCCTGGGCGAAGAGATTCCTCTGGATGAAGTTTCCGACTCGCCGTCGCTCTTCGAGCGGCTGCGGCGTTTCGTTGGCTTTGGTCCCCCGCTAGCTGAGCGCCAGGTCCGCTCCTAGCCTGGCCGTCCGAGAAGGAGGCACTACAATACTATGGGGTTGTTTAATTTTATGTCAGGTCAGAAAAAGCCGAAACCCGGCGAAGTCGCCAAAGAGCGCCTGAAAGTCGCGCTGGTGCATGATCGCTTCAAGGTCAATCCAGAATTGCTGGAATTGCTGAAAAGCGACCTGTTGACGGCGATCTCACGCCGCCTGGAAGTGGACGAGCAGCATCTGCAACTCAGCGTGTCCCGCGAGGGCCGCTGGGATAAACTGCTGGCCGATGTACCGATTAAACGTCAGAAGGTCGCGTTCGAGTGGGATCCGCCCGCTCACACCAACGCGGTGACCGGCCTGCGCGGGCCGCTCACCGTCGAAGTCGAACGCGAGAGGAATGAAGGGTAATATCGGTAATTATCGATAAAATGGTTAAGAAGTTGGCGAGAAATCCTCCCTTATCTTAACCAATCCTTCATCTCTTCGTAACCAAAAGCAAGCCTCCGAGCATTACGATAGAAGTATGACCGCAACACAAGGCGGTCACTGCAAAGATGGGATGTAGGGAAACGTGGAAGGGATGTTCTCCAGATGGTAGCAACGTTGTACCGTTCTTCTGAACAACATTAAGCGCACAATCCCTGTCGCGGTAGAGAAGCGTCGGTGTGCGAACACAGGCAAGGCAGCGTTTGTGCCGGATGTCCGGCGCGTCGCCTCGCAGGTGGTGTGTGCATCTGGTTGGGGGGGGGTGTGTTCTGTACACCGGCGCTTCCCTGCCGCGACAGGGATTGCCGCCACACTGGCTTGTGATACAGGGTGATGGAATTGGGTATGGGTAGTGGGGTAAAAGACGGCCATGGCCCGGCAACGCCGGTTATACAACTACGTATCAGCAAGGTCAGCAATGCCGCGTGGCCGCTGCACCTGCGGCGTAGCCTTGTCATAAAGCGGCAGCCGTACAAGGCGCGTATCTTACCAGCCTTGCGCTCGCTCCTTACACGCTTGCTTAGCTTACCTCCGCGCACTGCCTTCTCACGCTCCACGCTGCCAGAAACGCCCATGCCCGCCGAACCGCTCATCCGCGTCCTGGAAACGTTCGATCTCTCTCGAGAGAGCGTTGAAGAAAAAACGGCTGAGCAGGTATGGAGGACAACCATTCATTCGGATTCCGAATGAATGGTTGTCCTCCATACCTGCTCTATTCCCCCATTTGGGCCAATCAAATTGACATATGCTCGCTTTCTCCGTATGATTCACGTTGATATGTTATGGATGGCGTATGTATGGTGAACGTCGTATACTCGTAGGGGCGGGGTTTCTGCCCGCCCTCAGCAAAGAGAGAGCAGATCATGAGTGAGCAGCAGATTCAGAAAGTCAAAGTCAAACGGCTGGCGCATGTCGGGTTATGGACCAGCGATATCCTCGCGCAGGCGCGCTTTTACCGGCAGGTGTTAGGCTTCGAGGTAAGGCCGTTGCTCTCCTCTGGCAGTGAAGAGGAGACGGATTGGGAAGACGCCAGCATCTTCCTGGCGCTAGGTGATGAATACCACTGCCTGGGTCTGTTCAGCGATACGCGCCCGGCGGTGGGTAATGGCCGCCTGCCAGCACAGCGCAGCCGCCTGCACCACCTGTCGTTCGAGGTAGACGGCGACGCCGAACTCGCCGCGCTCGCCGCTCGTCTCAACCAGGCTGGCATCGAACTCACGCTGGCCGAGCGCGACGGCAACCCCGACGCGGGCGACACGCTCTGGTTTTACGATCCCGACGGCAACCGCGTCGAAATCTCTGCCGCCGACGACGATTTCCTGCTGCCGCCTACTCCCAACGGCAATAACGCTCGCGGGCAGATGCACCCGCATGGCCTCCAGCATGTCGCGCTGCGCACCCCGCGCCTGGACGCGATGGTCGAGTTCTACACGGAGGCATTGGGCTTCGATACCTCTGACTGGCTGCTGCGCGAGTGCGCGTGGCTGCGCTGCAATCATGATCATCACACGCTGCTGCTGATCGAAGGCGAAGCGGACGTTGATCATATGGGCTATCGCATCTTTGATGGGCAAGAACTGCTGCAATGGGCCGATTATCTGAGCCGCTGCCAGACGCCTCTGCTCTGGGGACCGGGCCGCCATGGCGCGGGCAGCGACCTGTTCCTGCGCTTCGCCGACGCCGAAGGCATCCACATCGAGCTGTCCGCCGGTCTGCAACAGTACTATGACCGCGATGTGACTACGCCGCCGCGCCTCTGGCACACGCGCGCTCTGGCGTATAACCTGTGGGGTACATTGCCCGCGTGGATGCACGAGCAGGTGAAAGTAAGAACAGAGCGATAAAAAATGACCCTCCCGGCGGGAGGGTCATTTTTTATCGCTCTGTTCTTACTTGATTGCGCATTATTCCAATCCCTACGATCTCTGTCTCCATAACATCGCCGGGCTGCAAATACTCCGGAGGATTGCGCGCGAAGCCGACGCCGCTCGGCGTGCCGGTGGCGATGATATCGCCCGTTTCCAGCGTCATGCCCAGAGAGAGCGAGGCGATGATCGCGCGCACGGAGAAAACCATCATATGGGTATTACCATCCTGTTTGGTGACGCCGTTGACGCGCAGGCGCACAGCCAGGTTCTGTGGATCGGGAATCTCGTCGGCGGTGACAATCCACGGCCCCATCGGGCAATAGCCGTCGATACTCTTGCCCTTGAAGTATTGCTTGTGATGGCTCTGCAAGTCGCGCGCTGTCACATCATTGATAATGGTATAGCCGAAGACATAGTCCAGGGCATCTTCCGCGCGAATGTTTTTCCCCGTCTTGCCGATAATGACGCCCAGCTCGGCTTCCCAGTCAACCGCGGTCGAAACCGCCGGGTCGATAACGATATCCCCGAATGGCCCGTTGACGGTTGTTGGCGCTTTTGTAAAAAAGATGGGATAGTCGGGGGCATCGCCGGGGCGACCGCGCAGGGCAGCCGTTTCCTGGGCATGGTCGGCATAGTTCAACCCCAGGCACATAATATTTTTCTTTGGGAGCGGAATGGGCGCGGCCAACTGCACTTCATCCAGTTTACGCGCCGCCCCCGTTTCGGCAAAGACCTTCACCGCGCTGAAACGGCGGCCCGCCGCGCGTTCCATGATGGCTCGCAAGACCTCCTGCCCCTGTACGTAGTGTTCGATCAATTCCAGCGCCTGATCGGGGCCATGCAGGTTCAGCGCCGCCGCGGCCAGGTCAACATCCAGCGCCTCGTCGCCCTGCACAATGCCCAGGTGTGGGTTGGGCAGATCCGGCGTGGAAAAGCTGACAAATCTCATGCGTGTCTCCTTTTCAAAATAGCAATATCCGGCGCAATGAATTGCGCAGCCACATTGCACTACAGCGCGGCCCGCATGGCGGCGAGCGGCGCGGGCTGCCTCGTCCAGAGCGTGAAAGCCAGCGCCCCCTGGTACAGCAGCATGGATAGTCCGTTCACAGCGCGCAGCCCCAGAATACGGGACTGAATGAGCAACCGCGTCTCCGTTGGGCGATAGACCATGTCCAGCACAAAGGTATCTGTGTTGAAACGTTCTAGAATCTGCGCTGGCAACGGCACGGCTTCTTCCACATTCTGCTCGTGGCTGCCCGCGCGCTGCATCCCAACGGACGTGGCATTGATAATGATCGAGCGCGGGTGCGCGATCAGGTAGTCCGGGTCGTTGAGGCTGAATACCTGGCAGTCGCGGCCCTGCTGCACGTCCGCCGCGAGCCGTTGGGCGCGTTCAAGCGTGCGATTAACGATGATCAGGCGTTCGACGCCCGCCCCCGCGAGGGCGAAGGCCGCGCCGCGCGCCGCGCCGCCCGCGCCCAACAAGACGGCAGTATAGCCTTTCAGCGAGATGATGTCGTTCCATTGCTCATCGTCATTGCTCGCTCCTGCCTCTCCGATCCCATGTTCCGCCAGAACGCGCAGCAGCGCCGGGGCATCGGTGTTATAGCCACAGAGATAGTCTTCGCGATGCACGATGGTATTGACCGCGCCGATGCGCGTCGCCAGCGGATCAACGACATCCAGCAGTGGCAAGACGGCCTCTTTGTGGGGAATGGTCACATTGGCGCCAAGATAATTGGGTGCGAGCAGC
>DATLSW010000224.1:0-23586 GCA_035533955.1 Ktedonobacteraceae bacterium
TAGACGCCTCCCTTGCGCTTTTTAATGATCCCTGCCCCCTTGAGTTGCCTTTTGATCCAGCGCGCCAGGGGAAGCAGGCCGACTCGCTCCAGCGTATGCTTGAGGCCGCTTTTGCGGCTCGCCTTGCCATGTTCAGCGCCGGATTGCAATGTAAGCAAGCCCTGGTTGTACAGATACTCGTTAATGTCGAAAGAGCGGCTGATACCCTGAAAGCCATGATCGGAAACGACAAAGAGCGCGTCGTCGGGGCCAAGTTGATCGAGGCACAGGCCCAACGCATCGTCAAGCAGGCGATAATATTCGACCATGCGAGGATCAAACTCGACGATTTCGTCCCACATCGAGTGCTGCAAACGATCAGGCCCGACAAAGGCCACGTAGCAGAAGTCCCAGGGCTTTTCTTGCAGCATAAACGAGAGCAGCGCCATGCGTTTGCGCGTAACGCGAAGCACCGCTTCGGCCAGCCGCTCGACGCGCGTTTCCACCTTACCCTTGAAGATATCGCCCAGCTTGACGTCGATCTCATAGTCGGGAACGATGTTGAACAGTTCCTCTTTGAACGAGGAGGGGTAGGTAAAATCGACCTCGGTACTGGGGGTCAGATAGCCAGAAACCATGTAGCCGTTGACAGGTTCGGGCGGATACGTCACAGGCACGTTGATGACAAGTACCTGCTTGCCATATTCACTCAAAATGTTCCAGATAGCTTTGCCGTCGCGGCGCTGCGACTGGACGTGGGCTTTGCGCGGTTTGCCCTCTTCGGCCTGATCGTCGTAGCGCCAGAAATCGAAGACGCCGTGACGAGCAGGTTTCAGACCCGTCGAGAGCGACGTCCAGGCAGGAGGCGTCAGCGGCGGATATTTTGACTCCAGCACCGCTTCACAGCCGCGCTCTTGCAGCTTTTTGAAATTGGGCATGTCGCCGCGCTCCATTAGCGGGTGAATGATGCGATAAGCCAGCCCATCAACGCCAAAGATTACGGTACGCACGATTCTTATCTCCTTTATTCGCCTCTACAGCGCCAAAGGCGAGATTATTCCAAAGATATTATTCATCGAGCAACTTTTTGAGCTTGCGGCGCGCCAGGCCGCCCTCGGCAGCCTTCCCGGCGCTGACCAGCCCATCTTCCGTCGCCTGCTTCTCCACAAACAGTTCGTTCAGCACATGACCATCAAATTCATACGGGAACGGCAGCCCCATACTCTGCAACAATGTTGGGACAACGTCAAAAATCTCGGCATTGGAAGCTTTGAAACCGCGTTTGAAGCCGGCCCCATAGGCATAGAGGACGCCATTTTTCTGGTGCGAACCAAAGGTCTTGCCAATATCCTCCCAAATATGCTCGTTGCCCATTTCCATGCGAAACGTGATACCATCTCGAGCTAGAAGCAGAAGATGAGGTTCGCGCGGGGCATAAGGGCCTGTGCCAAAGACCTCAGTGGTATAGATGACGTCGATCAACGGCTGGCCGTTCTTGGGGTCTTTCTGACTCCTGATATCCTCACACAGCGCGGCAATTTGTTCATCCGTCATCTCTGGATTCAAGAAAACATCGGCATAGCCGCCTTGAAAACCTGAGAACGACGGCACATACGCCAGCGTCTTCTCCCAATCGACATGCTCCAACAGGGGGCGCGTCTCGTCAACTCCGGAGTTATCCCAAACACCCGCCGCCTTGAGTGAGCGTTTGATCTTACGCGCTAACGGGCGCAGCCCCAGGCGATTAGCGATACGCTTCAGCGTGCCTGCTCGCCCGGCCTTGCGCCTGGCGGCCTGTATCTGCGGCTCAAACATCAGTAAACCCTTGCTATGAAGATATTCATTGATATCAAAATAGCTATTATGCCCGCGAAAACCATGATCGGAGACGACAAAAAGGCAATCTTCCGGCCCTAAGAGCGCGAGAATTTGCCCCAGCGCGTCGTCGAGCATCTGATAGTATGCGTTGGTGCGCGGATCGAGAGCAATAGCCTCTTCCCAGAGCTGGTGCTGCAAACGGTCGGCGCAGACATACGCCAGGTAACAAAAATCCCAGGGCTTTTCCTTTAACAGATGCATAATCAGCTTCGTGCGCTGCTCCGTCATATCCAGCAACACATCGACCATGCCTCGCACGTCCAGTTTCAGGCGCAGTTTCTCGTATTCACTGCCAGGAACGAGCCGATAGCGAGGCGCAATCTGAAACAACTCTTCCTTGAATGACCGCGGATAGGTAAAATCCACGTCGGTACTGGGCGTGAGATAGCCGCTGATCATGTAACCGTTGACCGTTTCCGGCGGATACGTCGCCGGAACGTTCACGACTAAGACCTGCTTGCCGTATTCGCTCAGAATATTCCAGATGGCCTTGCCGCCGCGGCGAGTCGTCTGGACGTGAACGCTGCGTGTAACGCCGCGCTTTGCTTCATCAGCATACACCCAGTAGTCATAGACGCCGTGACGAGCAGGCTTGAGGCCCGTCGAAAGCGATGTCCAGGCGGGTGGCGTCAGTGGCGGATATTTCGATTCAAGGATGGCCTCGCATCCCTGTTCGCGTAACTTCTTAAAATTCGGCAACAGGCCGCGCTCGATTAACGGGCCAATAATACGAAAGGTTAGCCCATCAACACCAAAGATAACCGCGCGCATATACTTTTCCTTTCTGCCATTCAGTCAGGCGTCTCTACGCCTCTAACAGCTTTTTGAGCTTGCGTTTCGCCACCCCATTTTCCGCGCTGGCCGCCGTCTCAGCCAGAGATTGCTGCGGCTGCACAAACAATTCATCTAGAACGCGGCCATCGAACTCACAAGGAAACGGCAAATTCATCGCGCGCAGCAATGTCGGAACGACATCGTAGATTTCCGCGTTAGGAGCCTGGAAGCCGCGCTTGAAGCTGGGACCATAGGCATAGAGAACGCCATTTTTCTGATGCGAGCCAAAGGCTTTGCCCAGATTTTCCCAGAGCTGTTCATTTCCCAATTCGACGCGGAAAGTGATGCCATCATTGGGCAACAAGAGCAGGTGCGGCTCGCGCGGCGCGAATTGACCAGCGCCGTATACCTCGGTCGAGTAGATCGCGTCGATCAACGGCTGCCCATTTTTGGGGTCTTTCATCTGATTGAGATCATCGCGCAAGGCGGCAACGCGCTCAGCGTCAAAATCGGGATTGAGAAATATATCTGCATATCCAGATGGGAACCCGGAAAAGGATGGAACATATGCCAGCGTTTTCTCCCAATCAACATCGTCCAGCGCCGGACGATCAAGGCCCGCTTCAAAGTTTGGCGGCGCCCACATCCCCACAGTTTTGAGCGATCGTTTGACTTTACGTGCCAGCGAGCGCAGGCCCAGGCGCGTCACGATCTGCCTGAAACGCGTGGCGCGGCCAGAACGACGGCGACTGGTTTCAAACGAGCCGCCCAGCGCGAGCAAGCCCTTACTATACAAATACTCGTTGATATCAAAATAGCTACTATGGCCGCCGAAGCCATGATCAGAGACAATAAAGAGGTGATCGTCCGGCTCCAACATATCCAGAATCTGCCCCAGCGCGCTATCCATCTGGCGAAAATAGTCATTCGTGCGCTCATTAAGAGCGCTCACTTCTTCCCACAAGGGATGTTGCAGGCGATCGGCTCCAATGAACGCCAGATAACAGAAATCCCAGGGCTTTTCTTTGAGCAGATGCATCATCAGCTTGATGCGCTCTTCAGTCATATCCACAATGGCATCAACCAGCGGCTCAACCTTCCCCATGGTCTTCAAGCGTTCATAGGCGTTCACTTCCAGATCGATTTGATAATTTGGCGCAATCTGGAATAGTTCTTCTTTGAAAGAAGACGGGTAGGTAAAGTCAACGGACGTGCCAGGAGTCATATACCCGCTAATCATAATGCCGTTGACTGGCTCCGGCGGATAGGTAGCGGGTACATTGACGACTATTACCTGTTTTCCATACTCGCTCATGATGTTCCAGATAGCTTTACCGCCGCGGCGGCGCGTCAACACTCGCGCTTTGCGAGCTTTGCCAGGCTCCTGTTCGTCATCGTAGGTCCAGAAATCGAAGACGCCGTGGCGAGCAGGCTTGAGACCAGTCGAGAGCGAAGTCCAGGCCGGAGGGGTGAGCGGCGGATACTTGGATTCGAGGATAGCCTCGCAACCGCCATCACGCACCTTCCGAAAGTTAGGTAACTCGCCGCGCTCCATCAAAGGATGAAGGACGCGGAACGTCAAACCATCAATACCAAAGATTACTGTACGCATATTATGCCTCTTTCACCTTTTGTTTATGCTTATTTTTTTTGTTCTTCCCTTTGCCGCCCAAAAACTTCTTACGCAGCGCCTTCAAGACGATTTCATCATCGGAACTGGCCTTGAACCTTGACATGACGAGGATGTAAATGACGAGAAAGACTGGTATGAGCAAGAGCTGAACAGAGAGGATGGCGTGACCAAGCCTCACAGAGGTATGGATATGGCTGTGAAAGTGATACAGCAAATAGAGAGCGCCACCGATAACCGCGCTGGCAATGAGCCCCGAGGCCAACGGTTTCCAATCCTCAGCGTAGTAAGGATGCATCTTGAGCAGCAAGCGCACCTGGATCAGGCGCATAATGTTAAGAGCGCAGATGGCAAGGCCAGTACTGATGGCAGTTCCCATAGCTCCATAGCGCGGCGTGAGATAGATACCAAGGCCGATATTGACAGCAACGGCCACCATCGAGTTGAGAAACGAGAGCTTCTGATAGCCAGTCATTAACAACATATAGCCAACGGCCCCCGTGGCGGCGTTGATCATTGCTCCCACCCCAAAGGCGATCAGCAGCGGCCACGCGGGAGCGAAGCCTGCTCCTGGCAAGATCACCAGGTAAGGAGCAAATAGCGTCGCGACGAGGAACAACGGCAGACTGAAGGTGATAGACCACTTGCCCATGATCTTGAACATCGTCTCCAGTTTCTGCATCTCGCCTTTGCTGTGCAGTTCAGCAATCGTGGGAGCAAAGATGTTGTTAATCGACATCAACGGCATCTGGATAAAATTGCTTAACCGCATAGCGGCTCCATATTGACCTAACTGCACATCGGAAATGCCAAAGGCAGCCAACAATATGGTGTCAATCGAGTCCAGCACGGTGTCCATAATGGTGGTCAAGAAGTTCAGCATCGCGAAGGTCAGCCACTCGCGCACTTCATATTGCCCCGGCTCCGGGGTAGCCACGTTATCAACCTGACGGAACAGAAAATAGAGATTGAGAACGGCATTAAACATCGTGCTGATCACCAGCACCGCGGCCACATAGGTAATGCCATCTTTGTTGCGGAAGAAGACCAGCACCAGCCCCAATAAAAGAATTTGCAGGATGGGCTGGAGGATATTGGTTGCCAGGACGCGCCACTTGAATGCCTTGAAACCACGCAGGCCAGCGTACCACATAACCTGCATCGTCATCAAAGGGATCACAGGAGCCATGACTTGCAAGAGGGCAACCGCGCGATCAAGTGTCTGCCCGTTTTGCAGTTTATGATGTTTGAGGCTTATCCACAATGATACCAGGTGTGGAGTGAATACGATGAGCAGTACAGCGCCAATGATACCGGCAATGCCGGCGAGCGTGGTACAGAATAACAAGACACCGCGCAGCGAGCGTATCTGATGCTTTCCTCGGTAGATGGCAACATAGCGCACGGTCGCGTCGTCCAGGCCCAGATTGAAGACGGCTGAGACCAGGTTCACTAATGACAGGCTGAGCGTGTAGAGCCCATAGCCACCCGCGCCAAAGCCATACTGGATGAGGAACGAGCTGACATATTTAAGAATACTGCCGATAATGCTGCCCAATCCGACAATACCGGCATTGCTGGCCGCGCCTGAGACCTCGGATTTCATCTCCGCTTGCGCTTTGCCTTGTCGCTGCGACACTCCTTGCAAGACCATCATCGGCAGCGTGCTAAGCTTATCGAACTCTGGAGTATCACTCTGGATCAAGGGGCGGGTCGAAATATGTGACGTGTCAAACCGCGCTATATCTTGCTCCTGCGATCCGTTGGAAGCGGAAGGCGCTTCATCGCGTGGCGCCGGAGGCAAGAAAAAGAGCAGAGGCGTATGCCCATTTTTGCTCATCCCTTCCCGGTAGTCAGGTAAAGGGATTGGTACAGGTAGCCTCTGTGTCTGCTCTTGAGAAAATGGCGTTGGGGAGTCATCCGCCAGATGCCGCGTGTGCATCTCTTCTATGCGAGGAACACGAAACTGTGGTCCCGTTTTAACCCGCGTGATCTCCCCTTCCGCGATCTGCTCTTGCGGCTCGCGAATTTCTAGCGGTGAAGCAACCAGCAGATCAGTCCTGAGTTTCGTCCGAGCAGGCAAAAAGGCAGGCAATTTCGCGGTAGCCTGATCCGTCAGAGGACGAATATTTAGACGATGAGGCCGCCGAGGCGAAGGCACGGACGGTTTGGTCATTGGGTTGCTCATGCACTATACTACCTTAAAAAGGCAAAAGGATTATGCTCACCTTTTGCCTTCACCATTTTGTTGAGATGCGCAGCCTGGCAGGCGCTACACATATCCCAGATCGCGCAAGTGGCTGATGATCAGCTCCTCATCTTCGGCGGAGAGTTCCTGATTCCGGGTGTGTGATCGGATGGGATGGCTCTCCAAATACTCGTAGGTAAACAGTGTACTGATGGCGCTGCTCTCCATATCGACGTACTCGATACCGAGCGCGTGCAGCAAGGTAGGCAGCGCCGCCGTCAATGGCGCGCGCTCGTATTCTGTGACGCGCTCGCCGAGCGTCGGCGCGGCGGCAACGAGAAAGCCCCCCGCTTGTGTGGGATTGATCCCCGCCAGCGCGGTCTCTCCGCTTGCCGGCGCTGTGAAGATGGCGTCGTCAAAGCCGACGCGCGTACTCCGCGGAGACGGTACATAGCCAGGGTTGAACACGACGACCAGGTCTGGCGCACAGAACAGATAATCGCCGGCATACAGTTCTTCTTTGCGATAAATCCGCTCAATGACGGCATCGCCAGTCTCAGGATCGCGCACTTTATTAGGCAACGCTTTGACGAGCGTATCGCGCACCTCTTCGTACTCCTCCTGCGGATGTACCGATCCTTGCGGGTCGCGACCCATCAAATTCACCAGCAACTGGCCGTTGCCAGCGAAATAGGCCAGCGAGGCTTCCCAATTGATCTGCCCGCTCTGTTCATCGCGCTCTATAATTCCCATGTCGGCAAGAAAGTTGTTCAAGTTGACAAAGCGTTCAACAGTTGCCGCCTGGGTATCCGAGAACAGCGCGACCAGCCCCTCGTCGCCAACCCATTCACGCGCCGCGCGCAAAGCTTCGCCAACTGCCGCGTCGCTCTCCGCCGTCTGTTGATAAAGCGCACACTTCATCAGCAGGCAACCAGGGACCGCGGAAAGCGAGCGAGTCGCTTCCTGGAGGAGCGCAACGAGCGTCGATGGTTCGGCCTCCTCATAGGAGACTGTCCAGCCAACGGTGCGTAAGAGATCGGGCAACAATGTTGGCGTGGGGCCGCGCCCTTTGTCATCTTCACTCACGACATAATTGCGAGCAACCAGCGTGTCAAAAAAGCCGAAGGATGCCGGGGATTGCCCGCTCATGGACTGGAAAAACTGCGCCTGTGGCCCGGTTATGGGCTGCGGGTCGAACTCGACCGTGACGCCGCGCGTCATCAGTTCATCCACCGCAGGGATGGAGCGTGCATCGCTCAGGCGCAGACCACTCAGCCAGAGCAGCACAGCCTTCTGCGGAATCGTTTGCGTATCACCCATGCCGTAATAATCTTCCTTTCTTCTCATCAGGATATGCAACTGGTTTTTTGCCATCCAGTTTCGCTTGCTTACAAATCTTGCGCCATTTTTGATCCTTGTACATCAGGCAAGCCCAGAGCATCCAGCTTGTGACCACCTGGGGCATCTCCTGGAAAATGCTGATCTGGCGCGGCGGGATGAAAAAGCTGCCGGCAAAGAAATCGGCAACCATCGAACCCAGCGTCAGCCCAATGCAAACCATCGCCAGGATGCGATCTTCATGCCTCTCAGTCGATTCCTCGTCCCTGATAATGGCTCCTATTAAGACGTAGAAAGAGAAAGCAACCGCACCCACCCTCACCAGAAAATCACCACGTTTCAACTGCCGCCCAACACGTATGAACCATCTTCGCCGACGTCCTTGCTTCCACATAGGCTTTTTCGCTCGCACGATCTTCGTGTCCGGAACATCGGCCAGACTGAAACCAAGCCAGCCCGCAATGCTCAGAAACACATGATAATGGCTGCGTTTGCGTGGCACATAAGCCCGGCGATAGAGCATAATAGCCAGCACGATGATCACGATGGGAAAAGCAACGAAAAAGAATAGGCCCAGCGGCCCTTCTTCGCCAAGAATCTGTAGATAGCCGTTGTGAGCCACGCACAAACCTGTCGCATTGCAGTTGCGCAGCGCCCTGGGCAGGTGAGTAAAGATCTGGTCATAGACCCAGAAGTTGCCAGGGCCGACGCCGAAAACAGGTTGTTTTGACCAGACACGCAGTGAGTCCGCCCAGATGATAAAGCGAACAGCATCAGTAGCTTTCACGCTTTGCAACTTCTGAAATTCCGCTACGAGCGCGGGGAAAAAGACCGCGGCCAGCGTGCCGAACAGCACGATATAAAACAGAATGATGCGCCAGGAGAACATGATCGTCATCACACCCAGGGCAACCAGCGTTTCCAGCCACCAGCTATTCTCCAGGGTCAGAATCACTGTTATAAAGCATGTCAAAGTGACGACGAGATACATAGCGCGCTTGGGCCAATTCTTCGCGTACAGAAACCGCCCATAGCCCAGAATCGCGCCGAGCGCGAGCAACTGGGCAACCGCGCGCATATCCATCCACGAGATATGCGGCGCGTTGTAGCGGAACGAATTGATATCGCCGCCGAGGCGCCTGAAGTCGTAGAGGACAATCGCAGCCACGATCATCGCAGCGATCATGAAGATACGTTGAATATGGCGGATCAAACGCTCGTTCGTCGAGACAATCATAGTTACGATCACGTAAACAATGAGCGGAAAACTAAATGCGAGAGAGCCAAGCAGTTGATCATAAATAATCGGGTTGTTATTCAGTTTTTTTGGCACGCCATGCGTCCAGGTAAATTGAACCATGACATTAGAAACAATGCCCAGCGCAAAGAGTCCCACCTGCGGCCAGATCGCGCGCAGCGGCGGCAAGAAAACGTCGCGAGCGCGAAAAGCGACATAGACAAGTAGCGTGCAAAAAAGGATGAGGATCATGATCTCGGAGGGATAGACATCCAGAGACTTGATGGTCATCAATTTCGGCCCGGCCAGAGTGGTCGTCACCAGGGCGAACGTCAGCAGGCCAAGCTGAAGATGCCTGACCAGAATCACGAAGGCCGGGATGCCAACCAGCGCCGCCGCCCCAACCGCGAGCGTCTGGTTTGGGTATAGGGGACCAGCAAGGCTGGCGGCAACGACAGCGCCAGTACACCCCAGCAGCATAAGCAGGATGGGCCACCACCACGCGGCGAGGACACGCCTGCTCTGAACGCGCTTATGATACTGCTGCTGCTCACGCAGTTGGCTAGCTATATCGGGAAGGGGCGTTCCTCCTCCTGGTGAGGAAGGAGGAAGTCCATTATGATAGGTTCCTGTGATCTGCATAGTCTAACTATCTTTCCTACATACAGCGATTACGACTGAGGAGGGATGCTATCCATTCGACGCTGCACTGGGAAAGGCGATGGCGGATTCGGGTTTGGCTGCATCACCGGGAAATCCATTGGGAGGGCCGCAACTGGGCGGGCAGGCTGAGGAAGCATCCCATAGGAAATTGGTGCGGACACGCCAGGAACCGAAACAGGCTGCCCATTCGCAATGCCGCGATTATGCCCGTTGGCGTAAGCCTCCTGGGTCGTCGGCAGACCATCAAGCACGTTTTCCTCGCTATAGGCTACAGCAAAGTAGGTGTTGCGTTTCTTGCGCGGCTGGCGATTCATCACCACACCAATCGGAGTATGGGTCAATGACGTCAATACAGACCTGGCTCGCAACAGCAGCGCCAGTTTATCATTTCTAGCATCGACCACGAGGGCCACCCCATCTGACATCGATGCCAGAATACTGGCATCCGCGCCGCTCAAGACCGATGGTCCATCAATGATAATCCAATCGGTTTTTTGGCGCAATTGTGCCAGGACAGACGGTAAACGCTGTTCAATCAAGAGAGGCGCGTCATCGGCCTCCACTCCAGCGGGCAAGAACCAGACGCCAGGGATATTGGTACGCTGGACGGCAGTGTCCACACTTTCCGAGCCATTGCCGCGCAACAAGCTGGACAGACCAAAAGACGGTGGAGTCACGCCAAAAGCGAGATGCGTCGTCGGCTTGCGCAGATTGCCATCGATTACCAGCGCCGAGCGGCCGCTTTTCGCCAGAGCCGCGGCAAGGCCAGTCGCAACGGTCGTCTTGCCCTCGACATTCTGCGCGCTTGTGACCAGCAAGATAGCGCCCTGTGGCACGCGAGCAGGACCAGAGATAAGACCCGTCAGATGCAAATTGACGGCAATATCGGCGAGTTCACGAGCCACAACACCTGAGGTGGGAACGGCTCCAGCGGCGATATCCAGCTTGTTGTTCGTAATACCACCCAGGTAACTCATGCCGAGCTTCTCCGTCACCTGGTCATCGCTGCGCACCCGATTATCAACGAAGATGAGCAACAGCCAGATCAAGAGCCCGATGATCAACCCCAAAACACCAGCAATCGCGACAATTTCTGTTCCCTTAGAAGATATCGCGACATCGGAAAGTTGCGCCGACTGCACGACAGAAATATCGCTATGAACTGTGGGGGACAGGCCCAGCAACTGATTCTGTATCGCAGTCATATTTGTACTGATCGAACTCCGGTCCTGCGTAAGGAGAGCGACATGAGGGTCGGAAGAATTCCCATAGGAGAGAATTTCCTGTTCCAACTTATTACTCTGGGCCTGATCCTGGCTGAGTTGATTCTGGAAGTTTGAGCGTTCGGTAGTGAGTTGGGACTGAAGTTCTTGCGTTTTATACGCCTGGAAACCATAGGCAACATCGTTGACAATCAAAACGGCGTCGGCAGGATGGACCGCGCTGGCAGTCAGAAGAACACTCGCGGCAGTCGGATTAGGATTGACAGCCGTGACATCCGCTTGCAAATCGTTGGCCGTAAACCCTCGCTCTTTGAGCTTCGGATCGTACTGATATACAAAGGTCATCACGGAACGGGTCATAATCTCCGCGACATAATCATTTGACTGGCTGATGCTATCAGTAGAAGATGCGCCATTATTCGAGATCGTGATCGAGGTGCCAGGAGCAGTCGCATCGACGAACAGCGTCGCGCTCACCTGGTAGACCGGCTTCTCCGTCTTATCAACAGCATAACCGGCTAGCCCGGCCAGCATGACACAGATAAGCACGACCCAGAAGTATTTTTTCATAGCAGGAAAATAGCTGGACAAAGAACGTTCCTCCTTTTAGGTACAATACAGTGCGATTATGTTGAAACATTGTCCTTCTTGATTACGCTATAGCATGATTTGCCAGATTATGTCTGAGCTTTTCAACAGATGTATCTTTCTCGTACACTCTCAGAACATTTCATACTGTACCATAGCGGCATTTTGAGTGAACCAGGAATGCCGTTACGGTATGGTTAAGATCACTGGTCACAGGTTAACTTTTCATAACCATCCTGGCGCGTGCAATCAGGCTGCTAAGAAAACCTTCGCCAGCACTACTCCGGTAATGAGCGCCATATTGTTCTGGTTCGTCACATAAAACGCGACCAGACCTTCCTGCAAGCCCCCTGTACTGAGACGATAGCTCGCAGAAGGAGCAAAGGTTGCGTAGCCAGACGAGGCCGAGCCGTGAACCGCGCCGCTATCACCCAGCTTGATGTAGGTATCGCTATAGACAACCGCTCTTCCCAGCAGCGTCCCGGTAGAGCTATAACTGCCGCTGACATGCACAGGACTGCCCACCTGCGCGCCATTGGCCGGGCCGCTCATTAGCGCTGTTCCGTTGAGTGACGTTACCTGCTTCACCTCAAAAATGTTGGTGGCAATATTATCCAGGCGGAACAGCGTTGCGATAAATCCTCCACCGCCGGTATCTCCATTAAGGACTTGAATAATATAAATCCCCGCGCGTGAATTATAGGTAATGGCGCTATCGCTGTCTGAGGACCAATCGAAGAGATCCTGCGCCATTCTATTGACCACTCCAAAGGCGGAAGTTTGCCAGGTATTATGAGACGAGGTAGGCGTCGCCGTCGTTTGAGCCAGTTGGGCATTCACCTTCGCTTGATCCTGTTCAGCCTGGTAATGGGTCATATCCGGGTAGATAGCAGGGAAAAGAATCTGGACGAATCCTGAGCCGTTCCACTGATATTCCTTGAACGTATTGGCCCCAAATGGATCATTATTGGGATTCTCCGCCGTCATAATCGTATCTTCGGGGCTGATCTGGGTATTGCCCTGGACAAGATTCTGCACGCTGAAACGACGTACGGGCGTACCATAGAGATTATCATAGACATAAAAATCGAGGCGACCATTGGCATAATAGCGCACATTGACGACAGCAGCCATGACGCCGTTCTCCAGTGGAGCGCAGATAACTTTCTGCACTTTATCAACGCCGCTGTGCGTGCCAACAACACTATCCCATTTGATAGCAGCCACAGAAGAGGGACAGCCAATAGCTTGATAATTGATCACGGCTTGAGGCGTCGGGCGCGACGTTGGTGAAGCCGCGGGGGTAGGTAAAGTCCCCACCACCGGGCTAACCACCGGCGTACCCTGCTCGACTGTTGGCGAAGCCCAGGGAAGACTACAGGCGCTCACGAAAAGCATAATCATCACGCAAAGGAATGCTACTACGCTCAGATATAACGATCTCTTCCCCGACCAGCGCCGCTGTCGCGCCCCGGTTTTCCAACGACCACGCCGCGAGGTTGCTTGTTGTGCCATATTCACCGTCTCCTGATGCCCTTGAGCGTCAGTCCCAAAAGCCCGTTTCATAACCTTCTCTCATAAAATATCTACAGTATATTCTTTTACCAGACAAATCTGTGCAAAAAGGGGACGATTTTCAGGATGTCTCTTTCTCTCTATCGGCCCCTCTTGAAGAAAGAAGAGGGAATAGGTCTCTCTTCCCCGTCTGCATTGACGGCGTAACAAGAACTTTGTAACACCGGGAAAGATGATTAGTACTCTTCGCCAAAGCAGGTTAAGATTCTGGTTCGTATATTCTTGTTCATCGCGCGATCTGAAGACCCGAACACCGTCATACCGCGCCTTCAGGTTAGCGTTTCGCAACCTCGAAGCTGCAAAGATAACCAGATCATTACCGCTCCTCTCTCCTCATCTTTGGGTCAAACAATTATGCTAGCTCCGGTATAATTGAAGTAGCAAGATATACCTATCATGTGATTGCAGGAGCTTTCTACAATGGCATTGCTTGAAACGGCCAGAGAAGGATATCGATCTCTCAGGTTGCAATATAGAAAATCAACCAGCTCGCTGCGCTTGCTGCCGGACTTTATTATTATCGGTACGCAGCGCGGCGGCACAACCTCGCTCTATTATTATTTGACGTCGTATCCTGGCATTGCGAAGGCGCTAATGAAAGAGGTCCACTTCTTCGACGATCACTTCCAGGAAGGGACGCCGTGGTACCGGGCGCAATTTCCAACACATTTCCAACGGACTTACGTCGAACGGGTGCGCGGTCAACATTTTCTTACCGGCGAAGCCAGCCCCTACTACCTGTTTTATCCACCTGCCCCAAAGCGCGTGAAGGCGCTCATTCCCAGAGTCAAGCTGATTGTGCTGCTGCGGAATCCTGTCGATAGAGCCTATTCGCACCATTGGCTGGCGACGTTGGAGGGCCACGAGACACTGCCTTTCACGGAAGCTATTGAGCGTGAGATGCAAAGAACAGCGGGAGAACAGGAAGAAATTCTGCGCGATGAGCAGTATGCGAGCTTTAACCACCGTCACTTCACGTACCTTGCCAGAGGCATCTATGTCGATCAACTCCAACATTGGATGAATTTTTTCCCGCGCGAACAGTTCCTTATTCTGAAAAGTGAAGACCTTTATAAGGATACAGCCAGCACATTCAAACGCACACTCGCTTTCCTCGCTGTCCCAACGACCGCCAGCGAGGATCAGCAGGACTTCAAGCAGTATCGTGAACCGAACAGGAGAGGATACCAAAACGAAGAGACGCCGCCGAAGCTGGATGCGAAGATGCGCGCATATCTGATCGAATATTTCAAACCGCATAACGCTCGCCTGTACGAGTTCCTGGATCAGGATTTTGGATGGGATCAGTAATGGCAAAAGGAGAAAAACATGGCAACTATCGATAAAGCCGCCTTGAAGAAAGCGTTCAGGGCATCGACGAATCCGTTCCGTATGACGCCGGATTTCATCATTATCGGTGCGCAGAAAGCAGGAACAACTTCTCTGTACCGCTATCTGACAGAACATCCCTGCATAGCGCCCATTTATGTGAAGGAACCGCATTACTTTGATATCTACTTCTATAAGGGGCTGTCCTGGTATCGCTCACATTTTCCGATGACGCTTGAGAGATATTACGCGCAGCACATTGCCAAACACGATTTGATGACCGGAGAAGCCAGCCCCTATTACCTGTTCCATCCGCGCGCGGCGCAGCGCGTGGCGAAGACATTGCCGAGGGTAAAACTGATTGCTTTGTTGAGAAATCCGATAGACCGGGCCTATTCGCAATACCAGCACCAGGCCAGGCAACCGGGTGTCGAGCCGCTATCGTTCGAGGATGCGCTTGACGCCGAAGCTGAGCGGCTGGCAAACGAAGAAGAGAAAATAGCGCAGGATCCCAACTATAGCAGCTTCAACCACCGACACTATAGTTATTGCGGGCGCAGTCGCTATGTTGAGCAATTGCCGCGCTGGATAAACCTTTTTCCTCAAGAGCAGGTCCTGATCCTCAACAGTGAAGAGCTTTTCTCCGATCCGGCGGCCATAGTCAAGCAAGCTCTGATATACCTGAACCTGCCAATCGCGGGCATGAAATCAACGTATAAGCCGTTCAACGAAGCCAGATACGCGCCTATGAAGGCGGCAACGCGCCAGCGGCTTGTCGAGTACTTCAAACCTTACAATGAGCGCCTGTACGAGTTGTTAGGACGAGATTTCGAGTGGGATAAATAACTATGCCGACCATTGATCAACACGTTATTACGAAAGTTTTTCGCGCTACTACCAGCCCGCTGCGTATGGCGCCGGACTTCATTATTATTGGCGCGATGCGGGGCGGCACGACCTCTCTCTACAGTTATATGACCGGACACCCAGGCATTGGCCCGGCGTATATGAAGGAAGTCCATTTTTTCGATGTTCACTACAAAAAGGGGTTTCCCTGGTATCAGGCGCAGTTCCCTTCGCTGCCGCAGAAGTACTATCGGGAGCGCGTGCAAAAACAACGCTTCATCACTGGCGAAGCCAGCCCATATTACCTGTTTCATCCGCACGCGCCCAAACGCATCGCCAAACGCTTGCCGCACGTCAAATTGATTGTGCTGTTGCGCGATCCAGTCTCCAGAGCGTACTCGCATTATTATCACGAGGTAGCTGGAGGGCATGAAAAGCTGAGCTTTGAAGAAGCTATCGAGCGGGAAGAGGAACGTATCGGCAAAGAGGGCAAAAAACTGGCCCAGGACGAGCAATACGTGAGCTATCCACACCGGCACTTCTCGTATCTGGCACGCGGCATCTATGTTGAGCAATTGCAACATTGGATGCGCTACTTCCCGCGCGAGCAATTTCTCATCCTGAAAAGCGAAGACTTCTACGCCGATCCAGCAGATGGGCTGAAGCAGGCGCTGGAGTTCGTCCATATGCCAACCATTGGCCTGAAAGAACAGAAAGAGGAATACGAGCAGTTAAATGTCACCAGGCCGCCCAAAATGGCGGAGGATGTGCGTCAGCGCCTAAAGGACTACTTTGAGCCACATAATGCACGCCTCGCCGAATTTCTGGGTGCAGACTTTGGCTGGAATCGCTAGTCCGGCCTGTTGAGGGCTTTAATGGGAAGGAAACCTTAACCGTATTCTTACATTCACAATGATATCTTAACTGGTTCACTACCGACATTGCGACATCTTTCTGATACACTGGTTTCAGATGTCGAGGGAAAGACAAAAGACTAAACGCAAGAGAGATAAGAAATGGATCAGATAACGGTTACCATACCAAAGCGTGCTGAGGAAATGCCAGCTTCTCAAAGCATGATTGGGGTTCGCGGGCGTACAGTCAGCCCAGACATCGTGCGCGAGCCATCAAGAGCCTACCATCTGGTGAAGCGCGTGCTTGACTTGATGCTGTCATTGTGTGGTATCATCGCGCTGACACCAGTTTTCCTGATTATCGCAGTTTGCATTAAGCTTGACGATGGGGGCAATGTACTTCACTTTCGGGAAATCATCGGCAGGCATGGTCGCCGTTTTTATGCTCTCAAGTTTCGTACCATGCGGGCCGATGCTGATGAGTATCTGGCAAGGCATCCAGAGTTGATGCGCAAGTTTCAGCAGAATATGAAGCTGGAAAAAGACCCGCGCATCACCAAAGTTGGCCGGTTTCTACGCCGCACCAGCCTGGATGAACTTCCTCAACTCTTCAATGTTCTTGTCGGGCAGATGTCTCTGGTGGGGCCGCGCATCATTCATCCGAGCGAGCTTCCACGCTATGGCGAGTACGCGCGCAAGCGGCTTGCCGTCTTACCCGGCATTACCGGACTTTGGCAAATCAGTGGGCGGCAGCACATCAGCTATGATGAGCGCATCCTGCTTGATATGCATTATATCGATCGTCGTTCTAGTAGGTTGGATATCGCTATCCTCGTGAAGACGCTGAAGGTTTTCATCGTCCACACGGGCATCTGATGGCGGTTAGTTCGTTTGGAGGAAAGAGTCTCATGAAAAAGACCCGTGTTCCATACCAGACCCCGAAACTCGAAGTGCAGCGCTTGCGCGACCTGCCATCGGCCCTGGCTCAGTCCGGTTGCCGTGTGACACCGAGCAAGAACCAGTTGAGCTGCTCGACTTCTGGGACCGGCGGCTCGCCGATGCACATCCTCAGCAGCTAATCCTGGGGCATACCGTAAATAGTGAGAAATTCTCCTATTTACGGTATATTTATGTTCTTTATCCAACTACATCCGATCTTCAAGCCATCACTGGCTAGAATACACGAGCGTTCATGCCAGATTTACGCGAACAAGAAACATCTACTATCCTCTCTTCTCTCTTCATCCAGGCGGTGCGAGAAGGCCAGACCCTCTGGTTTCGCGTCGCCAGCAATAGCATGTCTCCACTTTTCCAGACGGATGACGCCGTCTTTATTGTGCCGGCCAGTGTTGACGCAATTCGACCGGGAGAAATCGCCGCATTTGAAACCAAAGATGGCCTGGTGATCCATCGCATTATTCATTGTCAGCAGAATGCGCAAACTATCCGATTATTACAAATGTCCGATGTTGATCTCTTTGCCAGTTGGGTCGAGGCAAAGTCAGTTGTGGGAAAAGTGATCGCGGTACGCAAAGAGGGAAAACAAGTGAGCCTGACCAATCCAATAGCCAAATGGTATGGTAGAATTGTCGCAACTACGCGCTATCAGCTATACTTACGCAATAGCCATACGTTGTTACGCTTGCCGTGGCGCGGATGTTCGCGTTTATCATTGCGTCTCGGATACTGGTGTGTCCAACGCATTTGTGCATCTCCTGCTCCAGTGATAGGAAAATAGCGTTTTTCTCGATCAAGAGCCGTATGAAATACTATATTCAGGGAGACCTTCATGTTGCAAAGGAAACAAGCTGTTCTCTGGCGGGAACTCGACGGCGAAGCAGTCTTACTCAGCCCAACCGCGGGCTGTTCGTATAGCCTGAATCAGGTAGGAGCGTTCATTTGGAAACTGCTCGATGGGCAACATACCCCTGGCGATATTGCAACCGCGCTTTGCGAGGATTATGAAGTCGAATTTGAGCAGGCGATCCAGGATGTAGAACACATTCTCGCCGATTTGCAGAGCAACGATTTGTTGCAAGAGTATCCTCAATCTCGTTCGATTGCGCAAGATAATGCTACAACACACTCTACCAGAAGCCACTAACCCAACAACCGCTGCTGGCGGGCCTCATCTTTTGAGCGAGGTATACCAGTTTCACGATATTCGCGTGTGCTGCGAGGCGAATCATCCCGCCTTACTCGCGATTATCCGCGACATGCTGCGCATTTTCCCGCCGTTGGGGCAAGAACGAGGCACAGTCACGTATCGGATTCTTTGCTATGAGCAAGACAATCAGTTCGAGGAAGCGCTGCCACAAGAACGCAAGCGCACAGATACCGTCCGCTTGCTGACAAATACCCGGCTCAAATATTATCGCGTCAAACATGATGCCAGACGCTATTTGAAATACGAGAAACTTTCCCAGAGCAACGGAACCGTGTTGAGCATGATCGACGCCGATCAACACGCGGCGCTGACACAAGTCGAAGCGCCTATCGAGTATCAGGCGCAGTTCTTGCGACGCTACGTGTTTTTGCTGACGCTGGGCCAACTTATGCGTCCCTTTGGCTTCGAGCCATGTCATGCCGGAGTAGTAACAGCGCCCTGGGATGACCAGCTCGGCGCGCTGATCGTGGGCGGTTCGGGCAAAGGGAAAACGTCCCTCAGCGTCGGCTGCGCCAGCGCGGGCTGCGGCCTGCTGAGCGATGATCTGATTATGCTGCGCCAACCTTCCGAAAACGAGAGCATTCATGCTTTCGCGATCTCTCACGAGGTCTCAATTCGCTCCGGCACGCTTGATCTCTGGCCGAACTTGCAGGCTCTGGCAAGCCTGCCACCCGATAGGCGCGACAAACGCTACTGCATGATCGAGCAGATTCGGCCCGGCGCTTCTCGCTTACAAACCGAGATACACCTGTTGCTTTTTCCCTCTCTGACTAGCGAAACAAGCAGCGCGATATTACCGTTAAGTAAGGCGCAGACGCTCCAGCGGCTGGTCGATGAGTGTCTGGGCAAGAGTACGCTGCCCCAACAGGCGCAGATGCGACTGTTCTCGTTCCTATGTACGCTAGCAGAGCAAGCTCAGGGGTATGAGGTAATGATGGCGCGGGGGACGAACGATGGCCCGCAGTTAGTCTATTCGCTCTTTGCAGGTGAACACCCATGACCGATAAGCTTTCCTCATCCAGCCCGCCCGTCAATCCACCTCGGCCAGTGCGGCTTTTGCGCACGGCAGGACTGCCAACGCGCGCGACTGAGACGCCGCCGGGCCTCCGACGCTTTCCAGAACAGAACGAACACGCGGAGATGGCTATTTCTCCCTGGCAGGCGCAGACGCCAGGCATTGGCACGGAAGAGCCTGACACATCCACTGTCGGGAAACTGCTTTCGGGAGAGTTTCCCCCGGCGTTCAGCGATCAGTCGGAGATTAGCCTGTTACCTACAGTGAAACTCCCGATTACTGTGGCTGGAGCAGCCGGTGGCGATGGCACTCCCGCGAAAGCCGCGAGCAAGTCAACTTATGGCACGATTTACGGCAATACCTCTTATGATAGAAAGCTTGCCAAAAAACGGCGTATCGAAGAGAAAAAGCTCTCCTGGAACGACCTGCGGCAATTCAGCCAGTTCGTCACGCCGTTTAAGTGGCAAATCGCGCTGGCATTCGCGCTGACCGTCGCGGTCGGTCTGACGGCTCTGCCGCTGCCCTATATCTTTCATGTCATGCTCGACCAGGTCTTCCCCTTGCATAACGTCACGCTCCTCACCTGGACGCTGGGGCTACTGCTGGTGGTGCTGGTTCTCACCGAGTTTCTAAGCTATCTCAACCGCAACGTGTTGGGCATGTTGAGCCGCTCGACTAACCTGAATATTACCTATCGCTTCTATCGCCATATGCTGCGCCTGCCGCTTTCCTTTTACCAGGGATTGATCAGCACCGGCCAGATTCTCAGCCGCCTGAACGAAGTGACATCGGCGCAGCAAGCCGTGATCCAGGTGCTGATCAGCATCTGCGTGAACGGAGTGCTGACCATCATCTACGTGGCAGTTCTCTTCCTGACGAACTGGCAACTGACCATCGCCGTGTTGATCGTGGGGCCATTTTATGTCGGCATCAGCCTGTATTTTAACCGTCGCATCCGCCAGTTGAGCCGCCAGGTGCTGGAAAGCTACGCGCAGATGAACGGCGCGATGTACGAGGGATTGACCGGTCTGAAAACAGTCAAGGCGCTGGCATCGGAACATCGCTTCGGGCGCAAAACGAAAAAGCTGATTATGTGGACGAACCAGCTCTCGTTCAAGCGCACAATCTTTCAGTCGGAGGCCAGCCTGGCGATTGGCGTGGTCCAGGCGCTCTGCTCGGTCGCTATCCTGAGCTACGGCGGCTACCTGGTCTTCGCAGGTTCCATCACCGCCGGGGCTTTAGCCGCCTTTGTCCTCATCCTGCGCCAGCTCCTGGGGCCGGTTACGACCTTAAACGGAGCCAACCAGCAAATCCAGGCGTCAGCCGTCGCCATCGACCGCCTCTTTGAGATTCTGCACCATCCTGAAGAGGCAGACGCCGAACAAGGGATCGAGCTCAGCGATGTGCGCGGCGCAATTACGATGGAGCACGTGCATTTCTCGTATACGCCCGGCATTGAGGTGTTGCACGATATCAGCTTGAACGTGCCGGGCGGCACAACCGTCGCTATTGTCGGGCGCAGCGGCGCGGGAAAGACCACTATCTCTAACCTGCTGATGCGCTTCTACTACCCTGATAAAGGTCGCATCACCATCGACGGCCATGACTTGCGCGACCTCAAGATCGAGGGACTGCGCTCGCAGTTCGGCGTCATCTTGCAGGATGACTCGCTCTTTAGCGGTACGATTGAGGATAATCTGATCTTCGGGCTGCTGCGTAAAGTTTCATATGTAGAGCTAGAGCAGGCGGCGCGCGACGCCAATATCCTTGACTTCATCCAATCGCAGCCGCAGGGCTTTAAAACGATGCTCTATGAGCGCGGGCAGGGCCTATCAGGCGGGCAGCGACAGCGTATCTGTATCGCGCGCATGTTCCTGCGCCAGCCGAAGATTCTGATTATGGACGAGCCATCCTCGGCCCTGGATCACGAGTCGGAATTCCTCATCCAACAAGCTTTGAAACGCCTGACGCAGGGCCGCACGACCTTCATCATCGCTCACCGCCTGAGTACGATCCGCAACGCCGATCATATCGCGGTTATCGACGATGGACGCATTGTTGAGCAAGGCTCGCATGAAGCGCTGCTGGCATTGCAGGGAACCTACTGGCATCTCTATAACAGTTACGGAAGAATGTAAACAGTGTAATCAGACGAAGCTGCCAACAACCGAACCCCGCGGGGTTCGGTTGTTGGCAGCTTCGTCTGATTACACTGCTACAGGTGTTTTTCGAGCAAAGCGCGTACTTGTTTAGCATTTTCGCGGGCGTCAGGCGAGAGGCCGAGACAGTAAGATGTAGCCTGGGCGGCCATATCGCTGAAGATGTCGAACATGAACTCGGCTTCTTCATCCTGCGCTTTCTCTTTCGAGATATATTCTTGCATCAACCATGTAACGGCCTCGGCAGGCGTCATGGCTTCTACCTGAAATGTCTCTCTGCGATTGTAGGGATGGACAAAAAACATGACCCGCACCGGCAGCGATGTCACCACCTGATCGCGGAAATAGTCCTGGATATGCACGAACAGCTTTTGCCGCTGATCGGCCTCGACTGTCTGCATGAAAGCAAATTCTCCCAGCAGTTCGCGCGCGCCCTCGCGCACGCCGATATCTTCAGGAAACGCATACACATGCACCACGCCGTCGTCTTTGGCAATGAACAGCACATCATCCGCGAGATGCAACAAGCCAGCATACTGCAAGCAGGACAGCACAAGCGTGGTCTTGCCGCTCCCCGGAGAACCAACAATGAGCGCTCCCGCGTTTTCCAGCCCGATAGCGGCGGCGTGAACAATATCGAAACCGTCGCAGCCAAACATCGCACCGATCACCATATAGAACACGAAGCGCATAATAAACCAGGGAACGCATATGCCGACATCTTCGATATAAATGGTCGCGCAGAGATCGGACTTGTCCAGCACGGAAGACATGCGGCACGAGACGTCAGGGAATGCCTGATATTCACGGTAGCGCATGGAACCGCTTTTCCAGCGCGAACGCAGGGGACCATCGACGCCGGTGATCAGTTCCCACTCGACATCGGCAGGCTTTGGCTGCGCCGGAGCAGGCGGAAACGCTTCACCCGGCCTCGTCTCGAAGAGATAGCAGGTCAGCGCCACGGGACGATGCAGTTGCTCTCCCACTTGCCATAGCAGGTCGATGGGAATATCGACGGGCAACTGCGCGGAATCATCATAGGTATATTCGGCGAGCAATTCGGCGTAGTAGAGAAAGCCGCGCACCTGCCCGGCCAGCACGGGGCGATTCGTCACGATCCGTATCATGCGATGGTGCAAGAGATACCACTGCTCATAAAGTGGTTCGGTAAGCGTCTCCAGATAGGGCTGCGCGCGCTGCCGTTCAGCCGTGTACATGTTGATTTCCCCTTGAGCCTGCGGAATAGAAGTTACCTTTCTTCTAGTGTACGATCATCGGCGCTTTCTGAACAGAAGAGATAGTACTGATGTCTTATAGGGACGGCCAGAAAAAGTAATCGGAAATCAGCTAACATCATGTGCTACGATAACGGCTATTTGCTTCTGCCGCGTTATTATTGCCATTAACTTAACAAAATTCGCCATGAATGATATTGACAATTTGTTTTTTAGCAGGTAAACTACCTATCATAGTGATATATCATAGTTACCGATTATGATGTGACGTTATACATCTTTGTCAGAGCAATTTGAAAAGGAGGTGAAGATGTACGAGTTCATGGTACTGGCCGTGTTAATGCAAGGGCCGGGGCATGGCTACTTGATCGCTAAAATCATTAACGACATCATCGGGCCATATGCCCGCGTCAGTTCCGGGCGGCTCTACCCGCTTCTAGCGAAATTGGAGCAAAGCTGTCTGATCACCACCGTTGACGAACCAGTGAGCAGGCAACAGGGCAACCGTCAACTGCACATCTACAAGATCACGGACGCCGGACACCTGCGCTTTCGCGCCTTGATGGATGATATCAGTTCAAACCCAGGCGAATATCGCGAGCTTTTCCGGCTCAAGGTTGCCTGGTTCAGCTATATCTCACTGCTCGAACGGTTGCGCCTGATTGATCATTACATCAACTACTGCCAGGCACACATCTTCCACTTGCAAACAGAGATGGAAGATATGCAGCGCAGCGCGCCGTTCTATATGCGCAAGGACAATTATGACTATATGCAAATGGATGCCAGTAGCATAGAAAACATCATCGACGTGATGCAGCACATGATCGAGCAGTGGCAACACGAACTTGATTGGGTCAGGAGCCTGCAAAAACGCGAACTGGAGCGCGTCGCGCAATCAGGCTTAG